>JADZFK010000104.1 GCA_020849945.1 Pirellulales bacterium
CATGTTCGGATCAAGTGAGGACTCACGAACCCGAAGCGTCAGCGAGGGGAAGTGTGCTTTTTCCCTCGCTGACGCTTCGGGTTGGTTTCCAATGCACTCGCCCAAATTGAAAAAGTGATTGGCCCTGAGTATTCGAATAGACTTTTGACATGGCCTCCCCAACCTGCCAACCTGCTAGCACAACGGCCTCGGTTTGCTAGCGTGGGCCTCGCGGTGCCCGCAAATCTTGTCCAGTCGTTCAAGTTTCGCTGCTTGGTTACCGATGACAAGCCTTGCGACACACCGCCGCTTTCGCTATTCTTCCGCCCTCTCTTCACTGGCTGTGCAGGTACCCACCGTGGCAGAAAAACTGACCGTGCTCATTCCGTGCAAGGATGAGCGCCGTAACATCCGTGCTTGCATCGAATCGGTGCAAACGATCGCCGACGAGGTGCTCGTTGCCGATTCAGGCTCGACCGACGGCACGCTCGACATCGTGCGCGATATGGGTGGTTGCCGCATTCTCGAACGCGAATACATCAATTCGGCGAATTTCAAGAATTGGGCCATCCCCCAGGCCCAGCACGAATGGGTGCTCGTGCTGGACGCCGACGAACGAATCACGCCCGAGCTTGCTGAAGAAATCCGCGGAACGCTCGAATCTCCGTCCCCGAACATCGACGGCTACTGGATCGACCGAGCCAACCATTACCTAGGCTATCGCATCAAGCATTGCGGCTGGAATAGCGACGCGGTCATTCGCCTGTTCCGCCGCGAATGCCGGTATGAAACGCGCTGGGTACATGCCGAGGTTGACTTGCCCTCCAGCCGACTCGATTCGCTCCGGCGCCCGATGCTCCACTACACAACCTGGGACTCGGATTTGTACTTGTACAAGATGAACCGATACGCCGGTTGGGGCGCACTGAACCTGCGCGACGCCGGGAAACGCCCGAGCTTTCTGGCGATGATCACACGCGCCCCGCTGCGATTCTTTCAACTCTACGTGCTGCGACTCGGTTTCCTCGACGGCATTCCGGGCTTCCAAATTTGCATGCACACCGCCTATTATGCGTTCCTCAAACAGGCCAAGTTGTGGGAATTGTACAGTGCGATTCCTCAACCCGATCCAGAGGCCGAACGCAATACCGGATTCGAAGTAGAACCGATTCTCGCGTTCCCGAAGGAAGCACCGCCGCAAACGAGAACCAACAACGACGCCAAAACATCTCGCCGCGTCGCATGACATTTCACCCTTCGTTTAAGGAGGAAGGCCAAGAGATTTCGCCTCGTTCGCCGAACAGAAGTTCGACCGACGTCAGGGCCAATCCGTTTCGTAATACCAGTAAACCCACACGCCACCAGTGGCCCCCTGCCTCCCGCCCCCAGGCCCTCCCTTCCACGCGCCCTCCCGCCCATGCTTCCCACTGCCCTTTGGCCGCCGAAAACTCGCATCATTGAGATCGGCACCACGAGCGGCGAACTTGGTGAAGCGATGACATCGGCAGGGTACCGCAACTATCTCGCGGTCTGCGATTCCGAGCAGCGCCGCAATCGTGTGAGCGAACAACACCCCGCATTGGCTCCGCACCTGGCCACCGCGCTTCCGCTTAACGACCTGCGGCAGAACAACGCCGAGGTACTCATCCTGAACCATGGGGCCACTCTCGCGCTAGCCAAGTTCCGTGCCGTGCGGCATGCGCAGTTCGTCGCGCTTCGTGTGCGGCTGACGCCATTGGCGATAATCGGCCTATTTTTGGCCATTGTGCAATGGGCGCTGTTTCGATTCACCCGGCCGCGGCTGTTTCAATGTGGAAAAAAAGGCGGCGGCTGCTGGTTGGTGGCGTTTCGCGTCCGCAAGCCTCGGCCGTACCTGGGCACGCGCCGTTTTGTGCCGCACCAGCTCGGGATTGCAGGATTCCTTTCCAAACTTCAACAAGCCAGAATCCGCCATGCCGTGTTGCGGTGGTTCGAAAACCTGCCGCAACTCCCGCCTGGCGAAGACATCGACTTGCTCGTCGATGATGCTTCGCTCGATGCGGTTCGCGCCTGGCTAAACGAAGGCCCCGGCATTCAACCGCTCGACCTTTATTCAACCACCGGCCTGCCTGGCGCCGACTTCCGCAACATGCCGTACTTCCCGCCGTTCTTGGCCGAGCAACTCCTCGAAAGAAGCCGCTCGATGCGAGGATTGTGCCGGGTGCCGGCCGCCCGCGAACATTTCTTGAGCCTCGCGTACCACGCCCTGTATCACAAAGGGTATGACTCGGGCATCCCGGCCAACGCCACGAGCCGGCCGCACAAACCGCGCGCCGGACACGATTACGTTTCGATCCTTCGGCATCATGCGAACGAACTGGGTTTCCAGGTGCCGATCACGCTCTCGGACCTTGACTCGCTACTCGATGCCGAAGGCTGGCGGCCACCGCACGATATGCTCATCCGCCTCTCGCGCCGGAACCGCTGGGTGCGCGACTTGCTGAAGCACGGCTCCGAACACGCTTCGGCCGATGATCGGCTAGCCGTGTTTCTGCTTCGAGAGGAAGCCCTGCGACGCGGCGGCGTACCGCGTGCCCAGGAACTCATCGAAGGATTGGGCTTCGAGGTTCGCCGCGTTCATGCGTTCGCGCCTGGCGACGTACAAGCCCTGGCGCGAAGCCTGCGCGGGGGCAATTGGGGCCAAGGACCCTGGCCAATTTCAGGGGGTCCGCCCGTGGCCGCCATCATCGCCTTTGACCCCGCCCCCATCACCCCAGCTCGCAAACAGCGGAAACGGTTCCCCTTCCTCGCAAACGCCCGACTGCTTGGCAAAGAACAACTCCGCGATGCCTTCAACCAAGGATTCCCCCCCGAACAACACTGCAACGCGATCCATTCCAGCGATAACGGCCGCGAAGCGCTCGATTACCTACGCATCATTCTGCCCCGCGAAGCAACCTCTCTCACTTCTGCGAACCTTCCGGCCACAGCCCACGCCGCGTAACTGCCGGCTTCGGCCACCGGCCGCCAATCGAGATTGTCTTTTCTATCGAATGATCGCAACCTGTTACAAAAGGGTTGCGGCATGAGTGACAGTGCCACCGGCTCAAACGGCGCCTTGCTGGCCTCCGCTAACGCGAATTGTGCATTCGTTCGCCGTCTCATCGGTTCACGCCAATATCGCGGGCGGCATCGCCTCCTTGTCAGATTGCCTTCGCTGAAATGATGCCATGGAGGCATTTGGCTTATTTGCCTTCAGAGCCGATCAGTTATTCAAATTGGGCGAGTGTATTGGAAACCAGCCCGAAGCGTCAGCGGGGGAAAAAGTACCCATCCCCTCGCGGAAGCTTCGAGTTCGTGAGTCCTCGCTCTCCCGAACATGAATCACGGATCGGCCCCGCATTTATCTTAAATTACCTTGATTTGACGTTGCGACTTGGTGACAATAGCAGCACCCCGCCAGCGTATGCTTCATCGCGCTCGAGTCCCACCTAACAAATCGTAGGAGATGATTCATGCCCACCCCCCCCGCCACGTCTTCGCGTCGCGAGTTTTTCAAGACCTCCTCGGGCCTTGCCTTCGGGGCTACCTTGCTGGGCACGATGGCCGTCCCGCGCGCCGTTCACGCGGGCGTTAGCGAAAAGATTCGCATCGGCCTCATCGGCTGCGGCGGGCGTGGCACCGGGGCCGCTGAAAACGCGCTTAAGGCCAGCCCCGAAAACGTCCTGGTGGCCGTCGGCGATGCCTTTGCCGATCGCGCGGAAACGTGCCTTCGCCAACTGCGACGAATCGAGCAGCTCAAGGACCGCGTTCAGGTTTCGCAAGATAACGTCTTCGTCGGCTTCGACGCCTACAAACAAGTGATCGATAGCGGCGTCGATGTCGTCCTGCACGCCGAGCCACCACACTTCCGCCCGAAGCACTTCGCGTACTCGGTGGAAAAGGGCAAGCATACGTTTGTTGAAAAGCCAATCGCCGTCGATGTCCCTGGCGTGCAAAGTGTGATCGACACGTGCGCCAAGGCAAAGGAGAAGAATCTCGCCGTCGTCTCCGGGTTGTGCTGGCGTTATCACCCGGCCGTTCGCGAAACCATGAAACGCATCCTCGAGGACAAGGCCATCGGCGACATCATCGCGATTCAATCGTGCTACAACGGCGGCTCGGGTTGGCATCGCGGCGATGACCCCAAATGGAGCCGCATGGAGTACCAGGTACGCAACTGGCCCTACTTTACGTGGCTCTCTGGAGACCACATCTGCGAACAGGCCGTCCACAGCCTCGATAAAACCGCATGGCTTCAGGGCGATGTTTCTCCCGTGCGTGCGTCTGGAATGGGCGGCCGCCAGCAGCGTGTGGAAGCCGAGTTCGGCAACATTTACGACCATCACACGGTGTTTTACGAGTATCCGAACGATATTCACGTTTACTTCACCTGCCGGCAGCAGAACAACACAACCCACCGCGTCGATGAACTTGTGCTGGGCACGAAAGGCCAAGCCCAGATACTTAAGTATCAAATCGATGGGGAGAACTCATGGAAGTACGAAGGCCCTCACAAAGCGCTAGGCCGGGCTTATGATGCCGAGCACGAAGAACTCTTCAACGGCATCCGCGATGGCAAGCCCATCAACAACGGCCACTACATGACCAATAGCACGATGCTGGCGATCATGGGCCGCATGTGTACCTACACGGGCCAGGAACTTTCGTGGCAAGACTGCCTCAAGAGCAAGGAACATCTCGGTCCCGCCCAGTACGCATGGAACGACGACGTACCCGAGTCACGGGTCGCAATCCCCGGCAAGACTAAGTTCGTGTAACTCCCGCCACGCCCCAGCGGCCGATCACCCCACCACCGCACCACATGGGGCCGAGCCATCGGACCGTGACCGGCGGATACTTTTTAGAGACCACGCTCATGGCGTCCATTCCGCTCCCACAGTACGTGCGGTTTCTTGCACTCATTTCGCTCCTGGCGATGGCTCGAACAAGCCTCTTGGCTGCCGATCGCTTTCAGCCCAACTTCGACGAAAGCAAGGTGCCCGCCTATACGCTTCCCGATCCGCTCGTCGCGTCGGAGGGCCAACGCATTACCACGGCCGATCTGTGGCGCTCACATCGGCGCGGTGAAGTGCGGCGGCTGTTTGAATCGGAAGTTTACGGCCGAACGCCCCACGACCGCCCGCAACTCAAGTTCATCACGACTTCCGAGGATCGCCATGCGCTTGCCGGGCGCGCGACACGGAAGGAAATCACGATCGAAGTTTCAACGAGACAAGGAAAGGTCCCGCTTCATCTTCTGTTGTACGTACCCAACGGCAAGCCGCCGGTGCCGGCCTTCCTCGGGCTTAACTTCTGCGGCAATCAGGCCGTTCACCACGATCCGGCAATTACCATGTGCCGGGCCTACCTTCGAGCACGGCCCAACGCCGGCATCGTAAACAATCACGCAACCGAGGCAACCCGCGGTTTCGAATCTGCAAGATGGCAGGTGGAAGAAGTTGTGGGGCGCGGCTATGCCGTTGCCTCGATGTGCCTCGCCGATATCGAACCCGATTCCCCCGAAGGCATTTCGGCGGGCGTAAGGCCGCTTTTCTACCGAAATGGCCAAACCAAACCGAAGGCGGATGAATGGGGAACCATCGGCGCTTGGGCTTGGGGGCTTAGCCGCGCACTCGATTACCTCGAAATCGAGCCGCTCGTCGATGCGCGTCGCGTTGCCGTGTGGGGCCACTCGCGGTTGGGCAAGACGGCCTTGTGGGCCGGTGCTCAAGACGAACGATTCGCAATGGTCATCTCGAACGAATCGGGCTGTGCGGGGGCCGCTCTTAGCCGCCGCGCTTTTGGCGAAACGGTCGCTAGGATTACTTCCAACTATCCCTTTTGGTTTTGTCGAAACTTCAAACAATACAGCGGGCGAGAGGGCGATTTGCCCATCGACCAGCACGAGTTGATCGCCCTGGTGGCCCCGCGCCCGGTTTATGTGGCCAGCGCAAGCGAAGACCTTTGGGCCGACCCACGCGGTGAGTTTCTTTCCGCGAAACATGCCGAGCCCGTGTACGCCTTATTCGGCCTCGAGGGCCTCGGCACCGCCGAGATGCCGCCCACCGACCACCCCGTCGGTCGCACGATCGGCTACCACATCCGAACCGGCAAGCACGATGCCACCGCCTACGATTGGCAACAGTTCCTCAATTTCGCAGACCGCCATTTGCGATTCACGGCACCGTAGGCGATCCTCCCAACTTGAATGCAACCACCCTTGATTAGTGCCGAAAAGAATGGAGAATTGCTGCAAGAACGAAACCTGTGCCTGCGTGATCCGCCATGCCCCGCATCGCCCAGCTTTTTTTCTCCGCACAATCCCTCACCGCCCTATTTGTTTCCTCGCAACTATTGATGACTGCGCTACCAATGAACCCCTACGGGTTGTTTAACCCGGAGCCAACGGCGACGGGATTCGAGGTTCTCCCTCGCCGCTGGCTCGGGGTTTAACGAACAATGGGTCTTTCGCTGCGCATGGATCAATAGCTATTATTTGGTGGACCGTGAAGCGAGAGGTTATCCTGACTGAGAAAGCCGTCATTCTGGCCGCGGGGCGCGGCACGCGAATGCAACGAACGCACGGTGCGGACGTACTCTCGGGGGATCAGGCGGCCGTTGCCCAAACGGGCATCAAGGCGCTCATGCCTGTCGGTCGGCCATTGGTTGATTATGCGCTTTCCGCATTGGCCGATGCCGGTTACCGAAAAATCTGCTTGGTCACGGCCCCTCATCACGATGCACTACGCAATCACGCTCGCCCCTTCAGTGGCGGGCGGGTTACGATCGATTTTGCAACGCAACACGAGCCGCTCGGCACGGCCAACGCCATCCTTGCTGCCGCCGAATTCGTCGGCAACGACCACTTCCTCATGATCAACTCCGACAACTACTATCCGCCCGCCGCCTTACACGGCTTGCGTAACTGCGGCGGTGCGGCCGTCGCGGCATTCTCGCCGGAAGGGCTTGCCCGCGGCAACATCTCGCCCGAACGAATCCAAAGTTTTGCCGTTCTCTCGGCCGATGACAATGGATTTCTCGACCGCATCGTGGAGAAGCCAAGCGAACAATACTTCCGCGAACACCCTGGCCCCCCGCTCGTGGGCATGAACTGTTGGCGATTCACGCCGACGATCTTCGCGGCCTGCAAGGCAATCCCCAAATCGCCTCGGGGCGAATTCGAATTGCCCGATGCCGTGATGGTCGCAATTCGCGAGCTTGGAGAACCGTTCGAGTTGGTTCGATGCGACGAACCCGTGCTCGATCTTTCCACACGCGCCGACGTGGCCGAGGTGACGCGCCGATTGAAATCCGTCGAGGTTCGGCTATGACGAATCTCACGGAATGGTTTCGAAAAGACACCCGAGCAGCCGCCGGCGAATGCCTTACACGAGCGGGCTTGCCGCCGGAGAGCGCGGCACGAGCCGCCGAGCGGTTTGCCGAGGCGACCGCCGCCCTTGTGCAACACAGCGGCGAGCCTCGTGGCGAAGCCGTGTGGTGCTGGTCGCCGGGGCGGATCGAGGTATTCGGCAAACACACCGACTACTGTGGCGGCGAAAGCATCTTGGCAACCGTCGAACGCGGCTTCGCATTCGTGGCCAAGCCGCTGGAGGAGCCTGTCGTGCAAATCATCAATGCCCCTCGGCAGGAAGTTTGCGAATACCCGATCAACCCAACGGCGGCTGCTCGCCAAGGGCATTGGTCGAATTATCCGCACACGGTCGTGCGTCGATTGGCTCGCAATTTCCCACAAGCCCGCCGCGGGGCTACCATCGCGTTCGCCAGCAACCTGCCTCCCTCCGCCGGCATGAGCAGCTCGAGCGCACTGGTCGTGGGCACATTCTTGGTAATAG
Source organism: Pirellulales bacterium (assembly GCA_020849945.1). Taxonomy (GTDB): domain Bacteria; phylum Planctomycetota; class Planctomycetia; order Pirellulales; family Lacipirellulaceae; genus JABDGM01. The sequence goes on from JADZFK010000104.1 coordinate 7,854, forward strand.
CTCACTTCAATCAACTCGAAAACGATGAACGATACCGCCGTATCATTCCAACTAGCGAGGAATTGGGTGGGTACTTGGGAACGGTCGAAAATGGCCTGAGCTTTGGCGAGTTGGAAGGAGACCACGGCGTCGGCACGTTCGGCGGTAGCGAAGATCAGACGGCCATCTTGTGTTGCCGACCCGGGCAGCTTGTCCAGTACGCTTATTGCCCGGTGCGGCATCAACGCGCGATCGGCCTCGCCAAGGAATGGGTGTTTGCCCTCGCCTCCAGTGGAATTGTCGCCGAGAAGACCGGCGCCGCGCTCGAAAAGTACAATCGCGTCTCGGCCATGGTACGAATGATGGTCGCTCTCTGGCAGCAAGCCACCGGACGCACCGAACACTCGCTCCGTGCCATTGTGGCCAGCGAGACCCATGCCACCGACATGTTGCGGAACATTTTGGCAACAACCGCCGAAAAACCATTCAGCAGCGCGGAACTGCTCACCAGACTCGACCATTTCATCGGTGAGAGCGACCTGATTGGCCGCGTTCCCGGGGCTATTGATATGGCGTCTGCCAAACTTTTTGGCGACTTGGCCTTTCGCTCGCACGACGCCGCGAATCGGCTACTAGAGAACCAAACTCCCGAAACGAACCGCCTGGTGGAACTGGCCGCCGAACTCGGCGCAGTCGGGGCTTCGGCCTTCGGTGCCGGGTTTGGCGGCAGCGTTTGGGCACTTTTTCACCATGCCAACGCCGCAAATTGCATGAAATCTTGGGCCGAACGCTATAGAATCGAGTTTCCCCACGCGGCTACGCAATCCGAGTTCCTACTAACAAACCCAGGCATCGCCGCCACCGCACATTCGATCCAGTAGCTGCTCACATCGACAAGCCCCCCCATCAACTCCCAACTGCACTCATCTCGCCCCGAGCTTGTGATAAAATGTCATTTCGAGTTAGCGGCGACCGCCAGGCCGCTGTTTTGACCGGTACTCTTTGCCACTTGTGCCGAAACCCGTTGCCCATTTTCCAAGGTGAATTCAAACTTCAATTGCGACAAACCAGTTGAACGTGTTCGGGAATTGGAACCGCTTTCAGCCCCCGGCTTTGCCGGGGGTTCAGCCATCCATGTGTCGTGACACTCCTGCGAACCCCCGGCAAAGCCGGGGGCTGTCGATCCAATGTCTGGTCACGCTCAACTAGTTCGACGAACCGAGAAAGCCCGGACATTGCCCCTCCGGTGCAATCATCAACCCACACTTTATCGTAACTCCAATCCGATATTGTCTGTCGCATTTGAAGTTTGAATTCACCGAATCATTCGCCCCACCCGGAGATCAGTCATGATTCGAGTCTTTGCCGTAGCGGCCATCGTGTTCGGTAGCGTTCTGAACGTTCACGGAAAGGACGGCGAATCGGTCGCGCTATTCAATGGCCGTGACCTCGAAGGATGGACCTATAAGCTAAAAAAACCAAATGTAAAGATGGAGGACGTTTGGTCGGTCAAGGAAGGTCTGTTGTGTTGCACAGGTCAGCCCGTCGGCTACCTGCTTACCAAGAAAAAAGATTTCGAAAACTACGTTCTGAACGTCGAATGGCGATGGCCCGACAAGGGCGGCAACAATGGCGTTCTCGTACATGTCACGAAGCCGGGGGTGGTCGGCATATGGCCGCAGTGCTTGGAAGTGCAGTTGTTTAGTGGCGATGCGGGTGACTTCTGGACGCTCGAAACGACGATCGAAATCGAGAACCCAAAGGGGCGAATCCAAGATCGCCGACACTTCAACCTGACCGACGGAAGCGAGAAACCAATCGGCGAGTGGAACGCCATGGAAATCACCTGCCGTGCCGATGAAATCACGGTGAAAGTCAATGGAACACTCGTTAACCACGCCACGAAGCTAAGTCAATCGAAGGGCGCAATCGCTTTGCAATCGGAAGGAACACCGATCGAGTTTCGCAAAGTGGAGTTGAAAAAACTCAACGAGTAGCTGCCCGGGTAAGGCAATTGAAATCGCGGCCTTCACCCAAGTGGGTCCAAGCTACTTCCGTATCGTTCGAGCACTTCGTGGGGTTCCAGGTTGAAGATAACCTTACCCTGGGTGGACCAATTCCCACGATGATAAGTAAAGACCGCAGTCGCAGCGCGGAGCTTTCCCACGGCTTCAACTTCTTCCATGCCGCCCCCTTCCAGCGGTTCGAAGGAGACGCTAACACCGACAAGGCCAATCAGGTCGCCGTTCGCCCGGTCACGGGCTAGCTGCAACCCCGGCTGAAAAGCACATTGCTTCCAAACCAGCCCACGTGGCTTGCCGCTCTTGCTGGCGGACTGAAAAAACGCTCCTTCGAGTAATTGGCGGCGCTGCTCGAACCTCTGAAGTGCATTCTGAAGCCGACGCGCAAATACACTGGGACGCACAAATACCCACACAATCCCCAAAATCGCCAAGACCGAGAAGACCGCGGCCCACACGGCAAACTGCACCACGAGTTGAAAAATGAAAGACAAGTCGTAGCTCCGTCGCGGGCGCTGTGTATCCAACTCCCGGATGCCCTTATCTACTTCAATGCCGGCGCTTCAGGCCGGGTGGCAAGTTGAGGCTTTTGTTGCCGCCGAAGGCGCTCAAGAATGGCCGTCGTTTGGTCGGACCATTCGACGTTTCCAGGCGCGTAATCAAATAAACCCGGTGTGATGGTGCCGTCGAAAACAACATCCGAAAACTCGAGCACAACCATCGGGTGCGCGCTCAGTTGGTAGGGAATCGCCACAGCGCCAACGTGCGAGAGTTTCGGTGTCTCCTGCCGACGGTATTCGATGCGGTATGGAAAAAGGTCGGTTTGGCCAACGAGCAGCAAGACCTCCTCGGGAATGCGTTCGGGAATCGACGAGGTGTTCGACTTCTCGCTGGCTCTCGCAAGCATGGCCGCCAGGCGATCTGGCTTCCAATGCCCCACGATGGCAAAGACCGGAACGCTTGTTGGCTCGTCGGCCAATGGCGGGGCGATCGCCAATCGCATTGGCTGGGGGGGCATGAAGTCGAAGCTGGTGCCCAACGACGTAAGCATGGCCGGCAGGCCGCCTGTCAGCGCGATTAGGTTTGCATCAAGCGTCGACCAACTCGCCTGCCCAGGCTTGATCTCGCTCAGGCTTTCGCCCGAAAGCGTAGGATCGGCTCGGAGCTGCCGCAGGTCCAGGCGTTTAATGCTTCGCCCCGTGGGCAGGATCGTATCTCGCCACATGAACCGACTGTTGCACACTTGCAGCAGTCGAGCCTCTTGCCCCGCAATTTGCAGTTCCAGCCGTATTTTGAGGTCCTCCCCAACACCCTGCTGCCAGTAACTGCCAACGCCGTAGAGCTGTTGTCCAAAAATAGCTAGTTGATGTCGCAACTTCGCGGAAACGCTGCCACGGCGTTCAAGTTGCCCGCTGGCCAGCCGAAGAAGCTCATTGCCCGCCGCATTTGGGTCGCCGCTACCAGTGCCAGCGGCCGGTGATAGCTGCCCGGGTGCCGATTCTTGCCCGCGGGCAGTGCTAGTCCCGAAAGGTTTCGTGTATTCCTGGAGCGATCCCCCCCCGCCCCATTCCACAATCGGCAACGGAAGAATGAGATAGCAAAGCACGAGCCGTATTAAGGCGGGTAAACTTTTCTTCATCTGCCGGTTTTGACGGTTTTTCCAAAGAATCCGCTGCTACAAGGCCGACCATTATTCTCCGGGAGACCGTTTGGTCGCACCGGCACGGGTGCCGAGTCGTTAAGACTCCGCACTCGCGTTGGCCGCATACCGCGACTCCCAAGCAATTAGCCTCGGCACACGGCAGCTTGGCTCTCGCCAAGCCGCAACGCAAGGGCCGAGCTTGCATCGCCTCGGGTGCTCATACGCGAGGATTGTAGAGGTGCTTTTGGAAAGCGCCTATCGCAGTCGGCATGGTGCTAGCTTGCACCGCTCGCCACGCTGCGACTGGTCGGAGAATGACCGCATTCCGGCAAGATGCCGATTGCGGCAGGTAACGAAATACGTGTGAAGGGGGGACAACATGCGAGTAGAGCGTGCGCTCGTGGGATTGCTGTTACTCATTATTGCGGCGCCGGGATGCGGTCGGTTGGCGTACAACCTGCCGCCAGCCCAGCGTTTGATGGAACCCGGCCCCGGCGTGGGCGGACCTGGCCCCGGCGTGATACCGCCGGCCGGCTCGGCTTACGGCATGCCAACTGGCCAGTTCAGCGGCGAAATGGGGCCGATGGGTGGTGGCTACGCCACGGCTGGCCCGGGCGCGCCGAACCTCGCTGCTCCCGCACCGGCTCCTTTTGGCACTGCACAAGCGGGCCCTTGCGAGTGTGCCGATGGTTCGTGTTCCAGTGGACCAACCTCTGGCCCGCAGGGTGATATCCAACAAGTCGGGTTCCACCGCATGCTTCAAGGCGGTTGCGATTGCATGCGGCCAGGCTCCACCGAAGCCTACGCCCAAGGCGGCATGAGAGGTGGAATGAATACGTCGCAAATTGCCTTCTTGGGCGATGACGGCGTTCAGATCTCGTGGGACACCACCGGCGGCGGCATGTTCGATTCCGTCCCCTTGGTGATCCCTGGCCGCCAAGATTTCTACCAAGGCGGAATCTATCGCTTGAAGCTGACAAACATACCAGGTCGCTCGGGCATCTCGTTGTACCCAACGCTTGAAGTCGCGCCGGTCACTCCGCGTACCGACTCCTATCTGGCTCACTCGCCGGTCCCCGTGCAATTCACCAACGAAGATATCGACCAGGTCGTCAGCGGCAACTTCGTCACGAAGGTGATCTACCTGCCCGATCCCGAATTCCAAGAACTCGCACTGGCCGGAGTCGAAACATTGGTTAGCACGCGGCTCGATCCAGGCGTCGACCCGATCGCCGAAGCCGATCGTCGCGGCTCGATCCTCGCCATCGTGCGTATGGGTAACAAAGACTTGGAACGACACAACGGCGAGCAACCCATGGGGGAAAACATCGTCCCCGCCTCGCACTCGGCAACGCACGGGGATGACCGAGCCTCGCAGGCGGTTCACAATGAATCGGCTGCCGCCTCGGGCGAACCGGCGGAGTTCGATGTCTCGCAAGTGCAATACTGCCAAGGCGGCCCCATGGTCGGCGGTCAATCTGCCGGCATGCCAATGGGCATGCCAACATCCGGCTTCGCCCCGGCTGCCATGCCACCGAACATGGTCGCCGGTGGGCCCCAGTGGGGAATGCCGATCACCGGTACGCCGATCGGCCTGCCCGGGCCACCACACATTCCTCTCGGCAGCCCCGCCGGTTTGCAGAAGCACGTGATGAAGAATCGCACTCGGGTGCTCATGCCACCGCCTGTTTCCAAAGTGCAAATGACGGTCAAGCAACGCCCCGGCCTTAACTACCCACGCCCGGTGAACCACGTCCATGTGAATGAAACCCAACGCGAGCCGTTGCGGCTTCTGCCAACCTGGCTCACGAACCTCGGCCACCGTGCCGGTGCCCATGGCGTACCACCCGCCGGCCCCTGTCCGCAGTGAGTGGTGAGAAACGAGGAGTGAGGAGTGAGCAGCGAGGCGCGAGCGAAGTTAGAACTGTTTGGTTAGCCGCGATGCGGAGGCTTTGCGAAGCGGAGCACGCGGTACGAATCGATTGAACATCCACCCACGAAACACCCCATGACAACGGTGCTGGTGCATAAGCGTTCGCCTCGGCGAACGCGAGTCGAAGGCATACTACGATGGGCAGTGCTGGTGTTCTGCGCCACGGGCCACGCGGCCTTGGCTCAAGAACCCCCGCGGCACGGGCTTAACGCCGGTGCCATGCCTCCGGGAGCGATTGGCAGCCAACGACTGCACCGGGGCGGACCGTTGCCAGGGTACTTCCAGCCGGTGAAGATCCGAGCGCCTGAAGGCGCTCGGATCTCACTGGCTACGGAAGAAGGTTTTTCGGAAGGCGCGTCGAATAACATGTTGGTCGGACTTGCCATCGGGCCTGTCTATCGGCTTCGTGTCGTCGATGCCGCGAACTCGGAGGGCATGGATATCTTCCCAACGCTCGAAGTCATTGATCGAACCTATCCACCGTCCAAGCTCGCTCTTCGGTATCCAATTCCCATCGAACTGACGCAAGACGAAATGGAATTGGCGGCGCACGGGGCATTCGTAACGCGCGTGATTTACGTCGAGGACCCCCAGCAATCGCTGCCGATCGCTCGACAAGCCAACGGCGAACAACCGTGGTTCGAAGCGCCCAAGGGCGAAGACCCGCTCGTGACGGCCGACCGGCACGGCCGGCCGGTGGCCATCTTGCGATTGGGTGCCCGAACGCCAAGCAACCACGCCGCCGAGTGTGGCATGGCAACGCCGCGATTTGTTGTATTTCCGACCGTGATCGAAACGGCCGCCCGATAGATGTCGTTCTGAAAGCAATCCCCGTTGGTTCGAATGATCGCCATGACCGGTTCGAAGCTCAAGTCGTCGCCGAGTGGTCTGGCAAAGGGAATTGTTTCCGGCCGAGACAGCCGGGCTATGTATTCGGAACAATTGCCGACTTGGTGGCGTTGTGTGCTGATCGTGTTGGCCACGGTAATCCTGTGCGCGTGCAACGGGCCGATGTCGCGGACTCATTTGACGCCCGACCCTGCACTGCTGGAAACCCCGGTGGAAAGCGGCGAAGCCATTCTGGCTCCCCCCGCGATCGAAGTGTGTGATGACACAACGACCGAAGCCTGTTGCGAGTTCGATCCCTACGGCCCCATGCCCGGCCCGAGTGATGAATACCTGTGCGACGGCGGCGACTTCGTAACCCCCGCCGGTGTACGGGCCGATTGGAATGTGATGGGGCTGGAACAAGAGGATACGGTCGGCCATTACGACACGATGGACGGGCGCGTGATGGTTACGCCGAGCAATCGCGTGTGCGTGTACGCCCCGAAGTTTGCCGCCGTGCGTCGGGTCGTGCAGCCGCTCGCGCACGAGCAACCGGTGTTCATCAACGAAACGCGCGAGGACCGATCCTTGGCGAAAGCAACCAAGGCACTGCCCCCGATCGCCCAAGTTCAGCGTCATGCCGTTTCGATCAACTTGGGGCAGCAACCGCCAAGCTTGTTCCGGCAGCGGCAACAAGCGGGCGGAATGGAAAACCTGCAAGCAACGATGGATGCGTTCACCTCGCTTGCCGCCTATGCAGATTTCTCGGTCATCCGAACCGGCGAGGTTTCCGACGCCGAAAAAGCACTCGTCGAAAAATCGCGGCAAGCAGCCCTTGCTTGGATGGGGGATCAAGCACCGCAGATCGTGTTTGGGGTGAAGCAGGCACATGCGGCGGTCGGCGTTCGTCAGCCTGGGATTGTCTACCAGACCGACGGGCCCGATCACCCCGAGATGCGGCTGATCAAGCTGGCTTCCACCAACCACGCCGCCCCGGGCGAGGAAATTGAGTTTACGCTGCGCTACGATAACACGGGCGATCAGGAGATCGGC
>JADZFK010000105.1 GCA_020849945.1 Pirellulales bacterium
CCGATCATTTATTCAAATTGGGCGAGTGTATTGGAAACCAGCCCGAAGCGTCAGCGAGGGAAAAAGCACACATTCCCTCGCTAACGTTTCGGGTTCGTGAGTCCTCACTGTCGCGAACATGAATAACGGATCGGCCCTGACAGTAAGGCAGCACTGCTGGGCAAAGTTCTTGGAACCGGCCGTGGCGGGCCAGCAGTGCTGCCTGTCGAAAGTCGGTGCTACTTGGGGTAGCCTATCCGATTCGCCGTCGCCGCACGGCGGCGAAACCCGCGGCTGCGGTGCCCAACAGGAGAAGGCTCATCGGTTCGGGCGTCACCGTAGCGTCGTGACTGAACCAGTACACGCCCGGTTGCAGCGTGATGGAGGAATCCAGCGCGTACGTCAGGCGGTAGATGTTCTGAGTTGAACTCGAGCCGACGCGGTCAAACCCTGTATCGGACCAGCTAAATGTGCCCGCAGAAGCGTCGCTGGTGAATACGTCGCCATCGAACGCTCCGGTGTTGGTGGGCAGCAAATCGCCTTCCACGTTCGACCAGATGTTCATGCGAAATCCGATGTTGGGATTGCTCGGATCGAACGGCCCTGTCAAGGGATCCAACGGATTTCCGGAGTACGCGAAGTAGCCGGTCAGCGAGGACACGGTCGTGGCGGCTTCGATTTTGAAGTAACCGGCGTAAATCCAGTCGTAGTTGTTCGACATGGAATACGCGACATGAGCGCCGTGACCGCCCGTGGGGTAATTGCCGTTGACGTAGTCGTAGTAATTGGGGTCGGCGGCCGTGGCAGCGTCTGGCTCTAAGCCGTTGTTGTCGTACACGATCGAGCCGCTGTTTCGAAGGGTCAGGGCGATGCTGGCGTTGTCACTGAACCAGTCGTCTTTCTGCCAGATGCCGAGGGGGTAGCCCCAAGCCAGATCGTCGAGGAGGAAACGGAAGGTACCGCCGGAGGCATTGTCGCCGTTGGGCGTGGTGCCAGTCGGAAATTGCCCGCCCGTGATGGTGTAGTAGTAACCGAGATCATCTCTTTGGTTTTCCGGCGCTCCGTTGAGCGCTGCGGCATGGGTACCGGTTGCGCACACACACAGCGCACCGGCGGCCGCACAGAAGATCATTGAAACTCGTTTCCCAATAGACATTAGCGTTCTCCTTGTGTTGAAGGTGAAAGGTGCCCCACTGGTCCTTTGGTTCGGAGTGTAGTCTCGGCAAATTGGGTCGTCAAGGAAATGCAGGCGAGATATTCGGCTTAGTGGGGCTGGGGCAGGTATTAAGAATCTAGGTGGGAGCAGACATAGAGCCAGCCAAGGTGGCTTGGAATAATGGTTTACGTAGAGACGCGGAGGGAAGAAGGACGGTAGTACGACCTTTGTAGGATATTTCAACCCAAAGACGCTAAGGCGCGAAGGAGGAGAGATGGTCACGTAGCGGGGTCGGGGACCTTGGGTCGGGGGCGAGCGATGTGGCACGGACTATAGTCCGTGATTTGGTTCGCGCGGGGTAGGCTGCACGGACTGAAGTCCGTGCCACGATCGTTGGTCGTTTGGACCGGCGACAGTTTGCACGGGCGCGTCGCTTTCAACTCGTTAGCCGTTTGATTGGCTGACAGGCCTTGCGGTTGGAACATTGAGCAATAGTTCAGCCCGCAAGATGTACGCATTAAGGCAGCACTGCCGGGCAAAGTTCTTGGAATCGACCGTGGCGGGCCAGCTGTGTTGCCCGTCGACCTTGCTCATCACAACCCGATCACTTCGGATCGAATAAATGAGCGGGGCAGATGAGTGTTGTTGAACTCAAAGCTAGAATTTCGACATGGAAGCAACAGGGCTACCTCCGTCGCCTAGACGGCGGTGAAACGATGCTCTCGAATCGCATTTACCACACGCTGCCGCTAACACGAATTGACGTCTTACTTGCAGGATCGATGAGGCGGTACGGCCCGAGAGGCTGGAAGTTGATGCCGTTTGGGTTGCCAAGGCATTGCTTGCGTTGCGGTACCGTGTGGAAGGGGAATCGGTATAATTTGGGGTAGCGGCAAAGCCTGTTTGGTCGTGTTGTGCGAAAGCCAAGCGTGGTAGGCTGGCCGCCCCTGCCTCGAAATCTTTGTTCTTCCCTTCGTTTTCTTTCTTCAAGCGGCGTTTGATGCCGTGGTGGTTACGCATGATGTTGATCGGAAATTCGCGTGGGCTTGCCGTGTTCGGCGGTTCCTTGCTGTTGGCTTTGTTGTTGAGCTTGGGTTGTGGCGAACCTGAGCAGATTCGCAGTTACTCGGTGCCGAAGGAAGGGTTGACCGCGGTTGGCGGTTCGATGCCTGGCGGCGGCGTAGACATAGGTGCTGGCGTACCGACGAACCAGCCGACTGGCGAGCCGACGGATCGGATGCTGACGGCGATCGTGCCGACCGGCGACATGGCCTATTTTTTCAAGGTTATCGGTTCGATCGCGGCGCTCGATGCGAGTGCGAAGGAGATCGATGCGTTTTTCGCGACGATCCGTGTTGGAGCCGATGGCAAGGCCACGTGGAAGGTGCCCGAAGGTTGGCAGGAAGGCCCGGCAAAGCCGATGCGGGTGGCGACGCTCCTGGTGCGGAGCGCGGCGGGCCAGCCGCTGGAGGTTGCGATAACGCAGTTTCCGTGGGCCGGCACCGACGAGGGACTGCTCATGAACGTGAACCGGTGGCGAGGCCAAATACAATTACCGTCGACCGACGCGGCCCATCTTGGCGAGAGTACGCGTAAGGTGAAGGCAGGCGAGGCGGAGTTGACGGTGGTCGACCTGCGAGGTTGGGCGGGAAGCAGTGTGATGCCGCCATTTGCTGGCCGAGGTGCCACGAACAATTCGGGAAACGGTCAGAAGGTCGATGGCGGAGCGGTTGGCGAGGGCGAGGGGTCTTCGGCAGGTGGGGAGGGTATGGCGGGGTTGCCCGCGGGGCATCCGCCGATTGGCGGAGTTGGGCCGCCGGTTGCGGTTGCCGAGCCGACGGCGCAGGACGAACCGATCCCCAAATTTAGCCAGCCGGCGGGTTGGCAGTCGCTTCCCGGCAGTGGTTTTAGCAGGGCTTCGTTTGCGATAGGCGAGGAGAAGCAAGGCGCGCGGTTTACGCTTTCCGATTTTCCGACGGGCGGGGGGTTGCAGATCGCGGAGGTATTGCCGAACGTGAATCGTTGGCGAGGCGAGGTTGGTTTGCCTCCGATCACGGAAGCCGAGTTGTCCAAATCGACCGAGCCGCTTGTCATCGGCGGTGTGAAGGGGACGTACATTCGAGCGGTGGCGGGTGCCGATGAGCCGGAGCCATCGAAGGGGGGCCTTTCAACCTTGGCGGCGATGGTGACCAGGGGCGAGCGAGTATGGTTCTTCAAGCTGATCGGAGAGCGATCGGTCGTCGAGGCGCAGGAGGCGGCATTCAAGGGTTTGCTGAAATCTGTGGAATTTGTCGGCGGCAATGAACCGAGCGAGAAAGCCCCCCCGGGAGGAACCGATGGCAACAAGTGACCTGGCCCCACCGCGAGGTGTGCAGACCTCTTTTGAATCGCGGTTGCCAGCCGAGATGGATTCGTTCTCGCACTTGGGTGTGTTGAAGGCACTCGCCTCGTTGCGGATTACGGTCGTGTTGTTTGCGTTGGCGATTCTGCTGGTGTTCTTCGGCACCCTTGCGCAGGTCGATAACGACGTGTGGGAGGTCGTGCGACACAAGTATTTTCGCGTTTGGTTTGCCGAGATCAAGTTCCAAACGTTTGAACGACTGGTCGGTATCTTCTACAAGCCATTTACGATGGGTCAGTTGGCGGAAAAGTACTTTCCCTTCCCCGGCGGCAAGTTGATAGGGGTGGCGTTGTTTGTGAACCTGGTTGCGGCGCACCTGGCGCGGTTCAAGGTAGTTGCCCGGGGCGGGCGATTGGCGGGCGGAGTTCTGCTTGTTGCGTTGGGGCTTGTTGTGACGTACTTCGTGGTGGGAAGCGGCGGAGATCAGGCGATTGAGAGCGAGCTATCGCCCCAGTTTGCGTATTGGATGTGGCTCGTGATCCGCGCGGGGCTGGCGGCGGCGGCCGTCGGGTTGGGGGCGCGGCTCGTGTTCAACTACGAGAATATGCCACGTGCCCGGCGGTACGTGTGGTGTGGCGCGGTTGCGCTGCTGGGCGTGTTCGCTGCTTGGCTTCTTTTCGACCCGTTCGAGTGGTTCGACCTGGCCGGGATGCGAATCATGTGGCAACTATTGAAGGGCACGAATGCCGCATTGATCTTGCTCGTTGGGTGCATCCTAGTGTTCAAGCAGCGGGCTGGCATCGTGCTGCTGCATGGCGGCATTGGCCTGATGATGCTGAGCGAAGTGTTTACGGCGACCTCGGCCCGCGAAATGCAGATGACGATTCCGGAAGGGGGAACGGTGAATTGGTCGCAGGATATTCGCACGAGCGAGCTGGCGATTATCGACCGCTCGCCGAAGGAAGCCGATCGGGTGACCGTTGTGCCGCAATCGATACTTGCAGAGAGTATACGCGAGCAGGAACTGGTTCGGCACGATTTGTTGCCGTTCAAGATACGGGTCAAGCGATGGCTGCCGAACTCGGGCCTTGTGGCGGCGAAGCCAGGCGAAGAGAACTTGGCCACGGCGGGCGTGGGGCTTTCGCGGGTTGCGCGGTTGGTGCGTCGTTCGACCGGCGTCGATATGGAATCGAAGGTGGACTTGCCCTCGGCCTATATCGAGCTTATCGAAAAGGAGTCGGGCAAGTCGCTTGGCACGTATCTTGTTTCACAAGGGTTGGAAGAGCAGGCGGTCGAAGTGGGCGGGCGCCGATATGCGCTCGAATTGCGTTTTGAACGCGAATATCATCCGTTTACCGTGATGCTCAAAGACTTCAAGTTTGAGCGTTATGTGGGCACGAACACGGCCAAGAGTTACGAATCGCTGGTGGAGCTGAAGGACCCGGGGAAGGGCGTCGAGCGCGAAGTGCGGATCTGGATGAACAACCCGCTGCGGTACGCGGGGATGACGTTTTATCAAGCGGGGTTCGATGAGGCGACCGAGCAGGCGACGAACCTGCAAGTGGTAAAGAACCCGAACTGGATGGCGCCTTACGTGGGATGTATGTTCGTGCTCATCGGCATGGTCGCGCATTTTGGCGTGATGCTTTGGCGATTTCTGGAACGGCAGCTCGAAGAGCTTGCCGGCAGGCAACGCGAGGAAGATTCGACTTGGCGAACTTCGGCCACGATCGTGCCGCTGCTGGTTCTGGTGGTGTTTGGCGGTTACCTGCTGAGCAAGACGTGGATGCCGAGAGAGCAGGCTGGCGAAATGCGAATCCATTCGTTTGCCGCGTTGCCGACACAGTACGAAGGGCGCGTGAAACCCTACGACACGGTGGCGCGGAACACGCTGCAAGTTCTGTCGGGCAAGCAGGAGTTGATCCGCGACGATATCGAAGGCGGTTCGCGTCGGGAGCCGGCGATTCGTTGGTTTCTGGATGTGATCGCTGGAATTGGCGCCGCCGATGATTACCGCGTGTTCCGCATCGACGACCCCGAGGTGTTGGGTACGCTGGGCCTTGCGCCACGACCGGGATCATGGCGTTACTCGATCCAAGACATCAGGCCGAAACTTACTACACTCGAGCGCGAAGCTCGTGGAGCGGAGGGGGTACCGGCCAAGGAGCAGAAGCTGGCCGAGAAACACATGTTGGCTTTATACCGCAAGCTGCAGATGTACGCGGGGCTGCGACAAGCATTCGCCCCGCCACAGATTCAGGGCGAGAACGAAGAGCAGCTGAAGGCCAGTTTGCAGACCGTGCAGGCCGATATACGAAGACTGCGTGCCGCCAAGCTGCCGTTGGCGGTGCCACCCGCAACGGGTGACGTTCATTGGAAGGGGTTGATGGAAGCCGGGTTTGAAGCGCTGTTGGCTCGGCAACTTGAGCGGCCCGTCGATGACGGCACGATGCAATTCTACGGCATGCTTCGCGCGTATGCCGAAGGCGACAAAGGCGAATTCAGCCGCCAACTCGATCTCTTCCGAGGAACGTTGGCGAAGTACGAGCAATCGCTCCGTGCGAAGGAAGATGCCTTGGCGCAGGCTGGCACGAAGCGGGCCGAGATACTCTCGCAATCGCGTGTGGCGTTCGAGGTGTTTTTCAACCAGTTCAGCCCGTTCTATTACTGTGCCGCGCTGTACCTGGTGGCGTTCGTGCTGGGGATCGGTTCGTGGCTAGGCTGGACCACAACGCTGAGACGAAGTTCGATATGGCTCATGTGGCTTACGTTTCTGGTCCATACGTTCGCGTTGTGGGGCCGGTTGTACATTTCCGGTCGGCCGCCGGTGACGAATCTGTACTCTTCCGCCGTGTTCATTGGTTGGGCGGTCATGCCGCTGGCTTTGGTGCTGGAGCAGCTATTTCGCTTGGGGCTGGGCAATATTGTGGCCGCGGTGCTTGGCTTCCTCACGCTGGTTGTGGCCCACTTCCTATCGCTCGATGGCGATACGATGATTGTGATGCAAGCCGTGCTCGATACCCAATTCTGGCTTGCCACGCATGTGGTTTGCATTTCGCTGGGCTATGCGACGACCTTTTTGGCCGGCGCATTCGGGGGCGTGTATTTGTTGTTTGTGGAGCTATTCGGCACGTTCGACGATCGTGAGCGAAAACAACTGGCGCGGATAATCTACGGTGTGCTGTGCTTCGCGATTCTGTTTAGTTTTGTTGGCACGGTGCTGGGCGGTCTGTGGGCCGACGACTCGTGGGGCCGCTTCTGGGGCTGGGACCCGAAGGAGAACGGGGCGCTGATCATTGTGCTTTACAACGCCTTGGTGCTGCACGCCCGTTGGGGCGGCATGGTGAAGGGCCGCGGGCTGGCCGCCCTGGCCGTCGGTGGAAATATCGTGACCACCTGGTCGTGGTTCGGTGTGAATGAACTTAACGTGGGGCTACACACCTACGGCGCTTCGGAAAGCAACACGGCGCTGTGGTTGCTCGGGTTTGCGGTGCTGCAAGTGGTTATTATCGTTGTTGGCCTGCTTGCGCGCGGTCCGGTGGCGAAGCCCCCGATTGCCCCGGCGCCCGGCACGGTGTGAAGATGCGAACCGAGCCTAACCACCGCTCGCGGCGCGAGCTGTGGCTCGGCTTCGATTCGATTTGCAGAGATTTGCAGGCGTCGGCGGACGCTACTGTTGGGAGGCGCCGTCGTTGGCGCGACGCACGAATTCCATTTCGATACCGCCAACAAAACCGGCTGCCAAGTTATAGATGAAGGCGGTGATGATCCCAAAGATGAAACCAGCGAATCCGTATAAGAGTGGCATCATGATAATGGCAGCGACACCGCCGAACGCCATACCCAAGTGGCCACCGTTTCCACCTGCCGCCATGGCCAATATGGAAATCAAGGAGAAGAAACAACCTACGATCAACCCGAGTGCTGTGTAGATCGTGCCGATCATCTTGCCGGCAGACAGAACCCCAATGCGCTGCAACACCATCACCCACCTCCCGAATAGTTAGAGTGCAGTTTCAAAGGCTATCGATGACGGAATGGAGAACAAACCGCCTCGGGTAGTTTAGCTTCGATCCAACGGCGAGGCGAGACCATTGGGAGGATCGCCGTTGGTTGTGGGCAAACGATCCGCAAGCGCTGATTCACCATTAAGTCGTTGGTGGATCGATGTTCGCCGCGAATGCGCTACCGAACGTCATTCATTCTAACAGAGTTACCCACGAGCAATTCGTATGATTGAGCTACAAGGCGTTTCGATCTTATCATCTCCCTTTGCAGCCGATGGCAGTGCGATTGCGGCAGTCGAAAGTGCCGCAGGAGACGCGGCGTTTCGCGGTCAAAACCCCGTTACGGGCGAATGGCTAGAACCCGCGTACCGGACGGCAAGCAGCGAACAGATTGAACATGCCGTGGGCCTGGCTCGTGGTGCCGCGCCCGTCTTGGGCGGGATGCCCGGGAGGCATCGCGGCCAGTTCTTGCGGGCGATTGCCGAGCGGCTTGAAGGGCTTGTCGAGCCATTGGTCGAGCGGGTTGGGCAAGAAGCGGGGCTGACTGAAATTCGCGTTCGCAGCGAGCTTGGGCGGACGGTGATGCAGCTACGGATGTTTGCCGATGTGATCGAGGAAGGTTCGTGGGTCGATGCGCGAATCGATACGGCTCAGCCCGATCGCCAGCCGCTGCCGCGGCCCGATCTTCGCTCGATGCTTCGCCCGCTGGGGCCGGTGGCTGTTTTTGGGGCGAGCAACTTTCCGCTGGCGTACTCGGTGGCTGGGACCGACACGGCATCGGCCCTAGCGGCCGGTTGCCCGGTCGTAGTGAAGGCCCATCCGGCCCACCCGGGCGCGAGCGAGTTGGTTGGCCGCGCCGTGTTGGCAGCTCAAGAGGCCACGGGAATGCCCGCCGGCACGTTTGCCGTGTTGTTTGATTCGGGCATTGCGGTAGGCGAGGCCCTTGTTCGGCATCCTTCCATTCAGGCGGTTGGGTTCACGGGTTCGCTGCAGGGTGGCCGCCACGTGTTCGACCTGGCCGCCGCACGTGAGCAGCCGATCCCGGTTTATGCCGAGATGGGTAGCCTGAACCCGGTATTCCTTCTGCCGGGGGCGCTGGCCGCCCGTGGGGCAGCGCTTGCCGATGAATTGCATCAATCCTTCACTCGCGTCAGTGGGCAGTTCTGCACGAAGCCGGGGCTTGTATTCTTTGACGGCAACGAGGCGTTCCGCGAGCGATTGTGTGCGTTGACGCGCCAGACCGCGGCCGGGTGCATGTTGCACGCGGGCATTGCCCGCAGCTTTGCCGCGGGGATCGAAAGTTTGCGTACCGCGTCCGGCGTCGAGGCGCTGGTCGTGCCAGCCGCGACGCCGACCGCTGCCGCCGCCGGGGCCTGCTTGTTCCAAACGACCGTGGGGCAATTGTTAGAGAATCGGCACTTGGCGGCAGAAGTCTTCGGCCCAACCACGCTGCTCGTTCGCTACGAGCGTTTGGAGGAACTGATCGCCGTGGCTCGCTCGTTGGGCGGGCAGCTGACCGGTAGTGTGCATGCGGAAACCACGGAGCTGGCCGAGGCACAACCGCTGATCGCGATCGTGGCGGAACGGGCAGGCCGCGTGGTCTTCAACCAGTTTCCCACGGGGGTCGAAGTGAACAACGCGATGGTGCATGGGGGGCCATACCCGGCCACGACCGATAGCCGTGGCACCTCGGTTGGCCCGGCCGCCATTCGGCGGTTTGTGCGGCCTGTGTGTTATCAGAATTTCCCCGATGCTGCGTTGCCCGAGGAACTTCGCGCCGCCAACCCGCGGAACATTCGCCGACTGGTGGATGGGCAATTTACGAGTTGAATGGGATTTCGGATAGTGGATAGTGGATTGGCAACAGGTGGAATCGTTGCCGTGATCTGGGATTGGGGTGGGCGGCTCGGCTCGTGGCCGTTGCGGATGGTCTGAACGTGTCTTCGTTATGCCGTGCGGAGGGCCGTTTCGAGGCGGCGGATGGCTTCTTCCATGGGGCACGAGTGATCAGCCAAGCTGATGTGAGCTTCCGAGGCGATCAGTTTTTCGACACGGCGGTGGGCGGCAATCACGGTGCTGTGGCTTCCGCGGCCAAAGAATTCTCCAATTTCGCTCAACGGCGCTCGCGTGAACTTGCGAGCCAACCACATGGCCAGCATGCGAGGCTCGGCAACCGCCCGCGCCTTTCGCTCGGAGCGAAGCTGCACAGGCTCGACGCCGAAGGCATCGCAGACGACTTTCTGGATATCGGCGAGTCGCACATTGCGGGTGTTGTGGCGGGCAAGATCGGCCAAGGTCCGGTCGGCCAAATCGCGCGAGATCGGTTGGCCGGTGGTGGTACTAAGCGCTTGCAGCCGATGAAGTGCCCCGCGAAGTTCGCGAGCCCCAGCGGTAATTTGGGTGGCCACCAACGTGGCCGCGTCTTCGGCCAGTGCGATACCTGCGACCTCGGCCAATTGGCGGACGATGCCGAGTCGGGTGGCAAACTCTGGCGGTGCGATTTCGCAGGCCAGCCCGCCCGCCAGACGTGAAACTAATTCGGGGCCGAGTAGCCGCAGCTCGCCAAGGCCGCGATCGCTGCCGAAGACAACTTGCCGTCCTTCGTGGGTAAGCGAATCGAGCGTGTAGAGAAGCTCTTCGAGCGTTCGCTGCTTGCCGACCAAGAATTGCAGGTCATCGAGGATCAGCAAGTTAGCGCCGCGACATTTCTGGCGGAAACTTGGCAGCCCCGCGCCGCGAATGGCATCCACGAAATGGGTCGTGAACTGCTCGGCGGTGAGATAGATTGCCACGGCCCTCGGGCGATATCGGCTGTACGCCTGTTGGACGGCCCGCAGCAGGTGCGTCTTGCCGACGCCCGTGGGGCCCCAGAGCAACAGCGGAGAGGCCTGTTGCCGACCGCGTGCCGTCAGTTCCGCCGATCGAAAGGCGTACTCGTTGCTGGGACCCACGACGAAACTTGCGAGGTTCGGTGTGACAGGTTTCTCGCATTTGTCGGGGGAGAGCTTGGTTCTCTGCGCGCCGTTTGTGGCCGCCGGTGGTTCCTCGATTTTGGCGGCATTCCGTCGTCGTCTTTCCGGTGCGCGTTCAGAAGCATTTTGCGGCGCGGCCTGTTCGAGCGAGTGCGACTCGGCATCGTTGGGCGATATCGCAAGTTCCAACTGACGCGTTGCGGGGCTTGTCGCGGCGAGCGGGATCACTTGAAAAGAAACGGTCGCCGAGGTTCCCGCAATCGATTCCCAGCACGCCCGCAAATCGGCATCGAGATTGGTTCGCAGCCAATCTCGGACGAAGGGACTGGAAGCCTGGATCGTCAGTTCCGACCCCGAGACGCCCAACTGGGCCTGTAAGTTGAACCACAAATCGAACCGCTGGGGGCCGATTCGGTGGGCAAGTATTGTCGCCAGCGCTGCCGCTCGTCGGGAATCTTCCATGACGACATCCTGTTGGCTCCGTCGGCGCATATCCCGAGCGCATCGCCGCCTTCGTAGCGACGACCCGGCGACTAATCCAGCCGCCATGCAGCTTGAGAACCCCTGCGCGAAACCGGAGAAATGGCGGGCCAGAGAACTCGTGCCAGGGCGTCTCGAGTGTTCGAGAGCTTGGCCAAGATCGCTTCCCGGGCCACACCGCGTTCATTAAATAGTTTGCAACCCAGGCAACGTGATTTCGCCCCAACACGGCAGCGACCTCACGTGCAAGGAGCCGATTCTACGCCTGCTAGCACTGCTGTCAAAGGGGCTGCCGGAGGTTGTCGAAAAGGTTTTTCCAGTTCGTTGGCAAACGCGAACGAAATGCCGGTTTGGGAAGGAGTTAGCGAGCCTGCGCTTCGAGGAAAAATCTTTCAAGAATTGAATGACAGAGGTGGATAATTCGTCGGTACCCGTTAATCAAGCGGTTGCGGTGCTCGTGGTGCCGTACTCTCCTAAGCAGGCCCCAGGAAGATCAGCGGGCCGAAACGGAGTACTGCCGAGCCGAAACGGCTCGGCTATGTTGGCGAGACACGGGGAAGAATTGGTCACTGCAAATAGCCCATTCTTCTCTGTGTTCTCCGTGGTGAAAATATCAGATCATACGTGCCAAGTTACCTGGCTGCGCAAGTCGCCTGCTGGCGGTTTCGGTTCAAGGAGTGCGCGATGGCGAAGTCGGAAAACGCAGAAAGACGGCCCGTTTTTCGATGGTATCGAATCCCGTCGCGTTATACACGCCAACGGCCGGGCGATTGGAGGCGTCGACGGCGACAACGATTCGGCTGCCTTTTCGAGAACGCACGATCCACTGGGCAAACCGCGTGATTTGTTTCCCCCAACCTTGGCCGCGGGCTTTCGGCACGAGGCCAAGGTACATCAACTCATAATCCTCGCTTTGAGGATAGCGTGCCAGGAGAAGGACCCCGATATCGGTGCCCTGGGTTTGCACAAAGAACCAGTTCTCGGCGGCAAATTGGCCAGTTGCCTGGTAGCCATGAACGACATCGTCGATGGTTCGCACCCCGTTGAGGGCCGTGCAATCGAGCGTTTGTTCGTAGGTTTGCTCGATGAGTTGGCACAGTCGGCCGCGTTGTGTCGTGGCGTAGGGTTCGAATTTCAGTACCGAGCTGGAGGGCTGAACTGCGGGAAACCGAGCGGCTTCGCATCTCATGTAAAGCAATTCGGCAAGGTAGCGGAAGCCGACGCGCTGTAACACGTCGATGGTCGCCGTGCCGGGATCGGCAAGAAGCGATTGGGCAAGTTCCACCGAGGTCGAGTCCAGTTCTCGAACGACGGCCTCGGCCAGCGGCAACGCTAATCGCGAATCTTCGGAGGAGACCACCCGCGGAGGCCAGAAGACGGCATAATTGCCAGCTTGCCGTTGTCCCCATGCGGCACCGCAAATTTGTTTGCCTCGCCGCGCGATGAACAGCGGTTCGTCGGCCAGGCCCTGAGGGGCTTCGGTATCGAGTGATCCTCGTGTAACCTCGCGCCGTTGGCTCGGCGCTAAGTCGGAAAGAACGATCGACAACGCTTCGGCACGCAACTCGGCAGGGCAGCGAATTATCTCCACCACTTCCCTCAACATGCGCACAAATATAACTAACTCGGCCGCCAGCGAAATGGCAACAAATGGAAATTCCTGAAGGTGCCCCGGAATCGAGGGGGAGGTCCCCGGCTTTGAGGCCGGGATATTATTGGTAAGCGGGCAACAGATTTCGGAACAAGTGGTGGAAATAATCGGTTAATACAGCGGCCTGGCGGCCACCGCTAACTCGAATTCACAACTCATTACAAGCTCTTTGCCCGGGGTTAGCCCGGATTTCTCACCACAGAGCACACAGTTGTCACGGAGAACAAGCTAAGAGATCGTTTGGAGCAGGGTTAACCGCCCGTAGCTACGAGACAGGGTGTTACCACCGTTCATGGTGGTAGGGGGACTTGCTACGGGTTTTCTCCGTGGTTCCGTGCCTCCGTGGTTTTGATTGTGAGAAATGCGGACTAGCGGTTCAGGTAAGGCCAAGAGTTCAGTGATGCTCGAACTCTCCCCACCCCTCCCTAAAAGGGAGGGGAGTACTGAGATAAAGCCTAGTTCGGCCAGCGATTGCGGAGGAGTTTGGATTCCTCGGCCGGGTTGGCGTACCGAACTCGATCGAAGTAGCTGCCCTCTGCGGTGTTTGCGGAGCCTCCCTCGGGTTGGTTGGCCGCGGCGTTAACGGGGGCTTCGGTTGGCGAGGCCCCGGCAACTTGTGGAATTTCGAGGGGGCGGTCTCTCGGCGGAAGGACACGCTTGGAACCCGGCCGGGCGAATTCCAATTCGACGGCAACGCTCTGTTGCGGTGTGTTCGAGTGGAGGACTGCTTCGGGCCGGAGTCGAAGTTCGCTGAAGATGGCCTCGCCATCTGCCACGCGATACACCTTTTCGCCGATCGGTGCTGAAACCGCCTGGAATTTGTACGATTGGGTGAGATATTGAATGAGCGGCGTGGCGTCGCCCGTTTTGCCGCGAAAGGAGATGTGCTCGACCTGTCCTTGCGAGTTGAAGAAGTAGGTAAGGGCGCCCGCCAAGGCCGACATTTGCGTTCCCATCACCAAAGGAACGCGGATGGCGAACAGGCCCACGTCGGTTGGCCCGGTAGATTTCCGCTCCCAGTTTTGTAGGACCCATTCCTTGGTGACATCAAACCGGAGCACCTGAGCGGGCGAACTGAACTGGCCGCTGCTGGCGGGGGCCATGCTCGCCACGATGGGCGAGGTTGCCTGGGGGTATTGCGCCGGGCTTGGCAGGCGGCTCATCGCCACGTTTTGCGCTGGAACTGCCGCCGTGTGCTGGGCCGTTTGCGGGGGAAATATCATGCCGTTCGAGTTTCCCAACCCTTGCGACGAAGTGATGATCGGCTGTTGCGAAATGCTGACGGGCGGAGTTGCATAGCTGTTCAGCGGCGAAGTATTGTTTATTGTTGAGGTGGTGGAGACAGGAGGCCCAGGGGCGGCCCCCAGCTTGTTCATCGATTGCTGTGTTTTGGAGGCCACGTACGGAACCCCGATCGAGGCACCTAGCAGCGACGCGATGACAAGCGGTCGAGAGGCCATGGGCGGATCTACTCGTGGCCGCAGCCCCACGGCGGACTTGCGGGGCGATAGCCACTATACTCGGAATGGTTGAGCAGGCTCGCGATGCCCCGAAAACATCGGACGGGGGATGCGGCGCTGACCCCAATGAAACCGCGAACTTCTGGAGGCCGACTGGCGGTCGGGCTTTCCACCATCCTCGTCTTCGGCATTGTTGGCTCGGGCACTTGGTTGAGACATGTTAAAGCCGATCTGTAACGAACTTGACGATGCCAAGTGGCTCACGGGGAACGAGGCCGGGGCGATTCTCTCCGAGCTTTCGGGAAAGGCGGCCCCGATTCACCAGCTTACCGAGCAACTTCGGCGGCGACTTTCGCCCACGCAGACGCACGCCGTGCTGGAGCAGGTCGAGTTACGGCGACGGGCGGCCGCAAAGTTTTCCCAACCCGAGCGAATGTTCTTCACCCGCAAAGGGCTCGAACAGGCAACGGACGAATGGGTAGCCCGGTACAAGGCTTCGCGGATTGCCCGCGTCTTGGATGAGGCAGCCGTTGAACCCGACGTGGTGGGTTGCCCGACTTGCCCGCCCCCATCCGGAGCCAAGCAGGATTTCACTTCAGGCCGAGAAGTGGGGGCTGCGAGCCGAGCGGCACGATCCGAGAAAGTGGATGCGAAGTTGGAAACACCGTGTCTCGCTCGGCTCGTGGGATCTACTTTTCCTTTGCGCGTTGTTGATTTTTGTTGCGGCATCGGCGGAGACCTGTTGGCACTTGCCCAAATAATGCACGGTTCGGTCTTCGTTCGTGGTGTTGATCGCGACCCGGTCGCGTCCCACTTCGCTTCGATCAACAGCGGCGTCCCCGTTCACTCGTTCGATGTAGCCGATTTCGATTTCGACCGCGACACGGCCTGGCACCTAGACCCTGACCGCCGGCCAGCAGGCCCTCGCACGACCCGCCCTGACCAGTTTGAACCGAACCTTGCGACGATCGAATCGTTGTTGGCGCGGTCGCGTCACGCGGCGGTGAAGCTAGCGCCAGCCACGACGCCGCCCGCCGGGTGGGCCGAGTCGTGTGAACTCGAGTGGATCAGCCGCGATCACGAGTGCAAACAGCTTGTGGCGTGGCATGGCAAGCTGGCTTGCAAGCCGGGCCGACGCCGCGCAACGGTTCTAACCCGAGCGGGTACTCAAGTGCGGTCGGTCGTTGGCGATGCCAACGTTTTTGTGCCGATCGCATCCCGCCTTCAGGAGTACCTGTTCGATGTCGATCCCGCGGTGATCGCGGCCCGACTGACGGGTGCGCTCTCTGCAGAACACGAGCTTAGTGCACTCGCCACGGGGCCTACTTATTTGACTGGCAATCAGCCTATCACTCAGGACCTGGCACTCGCCTGCTTCCGTGTGGAGGACGTGCTTCCGCTGCACGTGAAGCAGATCGCCGCTTATCTGCGCGAGCGATCGATCGGCAGGCTCGAAATCAAGAAACGCGGTGTGGAAATCGACCCAGAGAACCTTCGCCGAGCGTTGAAGTTGCGGGGTACCGAAGAGACAACGATTCTGGTGACAAAAATCACGGAAAAGGCCGTGGCCGTTCACGCCCGGCGGATTCGCCGATGAGGGCGTGTTGTTGGTCAGTATGGTTGCGATTGTGCAAACTCACGGGCATGGGCGACCCTACTTGAGCAGGGCGTTTTCTGGTACATTTAGCTTTGTACCGTGCCGCAAAGGCGAACGCGGGCTTTTGTGTTCGTTGCGGGTTCCCATTGGGCGGCTGATCTCTTTCGATTCATCCTATTTCTATCTATCCATTCATGAGTAAGACGCGCAAGATTGCTGTAATCGGTGGCGATGGCACGGGGCCGGAAGTTTCTGCCGAAGGGGTCAAGGTCCTTCAAGCGGTTGGCAAGCTGGAGGGGCTGCACTTTGAGCTTTCGCCGCTCGACTGGGGTGGTGATCGCTACCTGAAGACGGGCGCGGCCCTGCCCGAGGACGGGCTCGACCAACTTCGCAAGTTCGACGCGATTCTGCTCGGGGCCGTGGGGCATCCCGAGGTGGCCCCCGGCATACTGGAGCGAAAGTTGCTGCTCGATTTGCGGTTCGGGCTAGACCAGTACATCAACCTGCGGCCGGTGAAGCTGTTCCCGGGCGTCGAAACGCCGCTGAAGGACAAAGGTTGTGACGATATCGATTTCATCGTCGTCCGCGAAAACACCGAAGACCTGTACTGCGGCGCCGGTGGGTTTATGCATAAGGGCACGCCCTATGAGGTCGCAACCCAGATGGCGATCTACACGCGCCGCGGTTGCGAACGTTGCATTCGCTACGCCTTTGAGCTAACGCGCAAACGCAACAACCCGAAGGGCAAGAAGCTTACACTGGTTGCCAAGACGAATGTGCTTACGGTGGGCCACGACCTGTGGTGGCGCACGTTCCAGGAGGTTGCCAAGGAATACCCCGACGTGCAGGCCGACTACAATCACGTCGATGCCTGCTGCATGTGGATCGTCAAGAATCCCGAGTATTACGACGTGATCGTCACCACGAACATGTTTGGCGACATCATCACCGATCTTTCGGGGATCATCCAAGGCGGCATGGGGGTGGCGGCCGGCGGCAACATCAACCCAGAGGGGGTCAGCATGTTCGAGCCGATGGGTGGCAGCGCGCCGAAGTACACCGGCACCGGTACAATCAACCCGATCGCCGCGATCAACGCCGTGAGCATGATGCTCGACCAACTCGGTGAAGTGAAGGCCGCCCAGCGCGTGATGAACGCGATTATGCACGTGACGGGCACAAAAATGAAAAGCCAAGCCGCGGGTAAGATGGGCTACACAACTAGCCAAGTCGGCGACCTCGTGTGCGAAGCGTTGTAATTGGTTGCCGAAGTGCCCATGGTGGCCCGTGTTGCTTTGCACAACACATAGCCCGGCCATTTTGGCCGAGAAAGTGCGGGTGAAGGAAACGCCGGGGGGTTAGGTGCTGGCTGCCGACCCGAAACGGGTCGGCTATATGATTTCGATAAAGCCACTCCTGATCCCTCAAGCATTTTTTTGAGCAGTCAGACTCATTCCGGAGAAACCCATGACAGAAATCGCAAGCAGCTTGTGTGATGATTCTTCTCGGCGGACGTTTCTCAAGTCAACAACGGCGATGGTCGGTGGGGCGTTGCTGACCGGTGTCAATGCTCGCGTAGCGCAGGCAAGCCATCCTGGCGGAAGCGATGAGATCAAGGTGGCCCTTGTGGGTTGCGGTGGTCGCGGCACTGGGGCGGCCTTACAGGCCCTTGCAACCAATGGGAAAGTGACCCTTTGGGCAGCGGCCGATGCGTTTGAAGACAACTTGAAGTCGGGAATCAGGAGCATCGAGCAGCAGGTTAAGCGTGGCCGGCGTGATGGCGACCCCCTGCTGAAAGACGCAACGATCGACGTGCCCGCCGATCGGCAGTTTCATGGTCTCGACGCCTACCAACATGCGATCGAAAGCGGTGCCGACCTGGTCATCTTGGCCACGCCCCCCGGTTTTCGGCCTTTGCACTTTGAAGCGGCCGTGGATGCCGGCAAGCACATCTTCATGGAGAAACCCGTGGCCGTGGACGCGCCGGGCATCCGGCGGGTACTGGCGGCGAACGAGAAGGCGAAATCGAAGGAGCTCATGGTGGCCGTCGGGCTGCAGCGGCGGCACGACCCCCGTTATCTTGAAGCCATCGATCGCGTTCGCAATGGCGCGATCGGCGATGTCATCGCCACGCGGGTCTACTGGAACTCGGGCGGCTTATGGGTTCGACCTCGTGTGAAAGGCCAGACCGAAATGGAATACCAGATGCGCAACTGGTACTACTTCACCTGGCTCTGCGGCGATCATATCGTTGAGCAGCACATCCACAATTTGGATATCGGCAACTGGCTGCATGGCGAGCATCCGATTTCGGCCCAGGGCATGGGCGGTCGACAGGTTCGCACGGGCAAGGAGTTCGGTCAAATCTTCGACCACCACGCCGTGGAATTCACATTTGCGAATGGTTCCAAGATGTTCAGCCAGTGCCGACATATGGACGGTTGCGAATCGGAAGTTCGCGAACATGCCCACGGCTCGAAAGGAACCCTTGATATTGACGATAATGACGGCGCTTTCTTCACCACAATGGAGAAAGGCAGTTGGCAGATCAAGGAACCGAAGCTCAACAATCATCACCAGGAACACCACGACATGTTCGCGGCCCTGCGAGCCGGTCGGGTCTACAACGAGTGCCAGTACGGGGCCGAAGCTACCATGACGGCCATCCTCGGCCGCATGGCGACCTACTCGGGAAGGGCCTTGAATTGGGAAGAAGCCCTGGCAAAAGGCACCGATCTATCGCCAAAGATTTACGACTTTGCCGCCGAGCCACCCGTTCTTCCGAATAAGGACGGCTTCTACCCCGTGCCCGTGCCCGGGAAATTCAACGCACTCGAAGGGTGATCCGGAATAAAGAACCGCCGGCAAGCGACTCAATTTGCGAAGTCTTCCGAGCAGAAAGAGTCGAACCCCCGGCCAATCTTGTTATGCTGTCGATCTATCTCGGCGTGTCCGTTGTTTCGTTGTGGTGAAACGCAGGCTCGAAACACGACGGATCCGGCGATACTTTACACGGCTGCCGGATCGACTTCCGTGATGCCAACCTCGACGCACACCGGCCCGATGCTCGACTCGAACGGCAGCGAGATGGGGGTCGAATTCGACGGAAATCCGATCGAATGGTTCTTCCCGCAGATGACGCTTGGCAACCCCACGCTGAGCTGATACTGGGCAAGTTGTGCCTTGGCCGCCCCGGCGATCATGTTGGTCACCTCGCCCACCGCATCGATGACATCGCGGTTCAACTCTGGCGGGGCTTCGCCAAGCATGGTTTCGGCCACCTTGATTGCCGTATCGCGTCCAAGGCTCACCACGACCATTCCTTGGCATTTGCCGGTAAGCCCAATGAGGCCGCTGACTTCGTACTCGGGCGAGTGGCTCTGCTTGAGCGAAGGTTCGCCACGCGAGAGTTCGCAACCCAGCATGGTCTGAAAGACCGACGAGGTTGCGCCAAGGAACGGGTTCACAAGTTCAGCTTTCATGAGGTTCTTTCTTGGATGTCAATCGTTCCGTGGAATTGCAGGTTCGGCTTACGGTCAGTTGGCATGTGTGGGATGGCGGCGCGAGGTCTGCAAGACTTATAGCGGTTAAAGGTTTGGGCCAACCAGTTCTTTGCGATCGATCAGCCCCCGGCTTTGCCGAGGGGTGATCGATTTTCAGTTTCTTGATACTCGATTGCTATGGATCGGCCTTGGGGGGATGGCCTTCCGTTTCAGTACAATGTGCGTGCCTTGGGGTAAGCTTCTTCGGCACTGCCGTTCACTTATGCTTGGGTGTATTTCTCCAGCTTCGCCTGCAGCGCTTCTTGCGTAAAAGGTTTCGTGAGGTAGTCGGTGATGCCGGCTTGGATCGCCTCCACGACACGGCCCTTTTCCGCTTCCGTAGTGATCATGAAGATCGGCACCTTCGACCCCAGCGCGCGAATGTCACGCGTGAGATCGAGGCCCGACTTATTCGGCATGTTCCAGTCGGTGAGGACGAGGCCGATTTCCGAACCTTGAAATACGCTCAATGCCTCGGCGCCGTCGGCGGCTTCCACCGTATCGGCAAAACCCGACGCGTTTAGCGCCCGAATGACAATCTTTCGCATCGTGCCGGAGTCATCGACAACCAAAACTTTCTTGCTCATGGCTTCTCCTTGTATGGAATGAATGTTGTTTTAGTTAGGATTAAAGGGTAATAACTTCGGATTGAACTTGGATTCGATGGATTGGCTTCGCGGTCGCAGTCGCGCTATCGTTCAACACATGGGTCCTCACGCATCGGGCTTGCTAGAAGCCACGCACCGCTGTTGGCGATAGAGCAGTTCGATTTCGCGATCCAATATTTCCACAACTTCATCCACGCTCAGCGTAAAATCGAGTGAATTCATGTTGGAAAGAGTCGTTTCGATCTGGGCCGCGAACATTTCGACGGCCATCATCGATTTCCCTTCCACAAGCGCTTGGGTCGCGTCATCCAGCTTTTCTCCTCGCAAGCAGCTTTCAAACTGGGAGTACCATTCGATGGCGCAGGCCTTCATTTGTTCGGCCGCCTGCTGCGTGAGCTTCATGTCTTGGGCCATGAGGCAGTACCGCGTGCGGTCCTGGATGTCTCGCATCTGCACCGCAAACTCGGTCCACGACTTGATTCGACCTGGTGCCGCTGGCTTCGGTTCCTCCGCAGGTTCTTCGGCCACGGTTGGTGGCTTCTTTTCAGGCTCCTCCGCCGGTTCCTCCGCCGGTGCGGTGGTGGCGGGTGCCTTCTTTTCGGGGTCCAGGATGTCGTCGGGCAGGTCGATATCGGCCCGCACACGCGGCTCTGCTTGCAATACCGGCGGAACGCTGGGTGGCTCTGCGGGAACCGCCAGCATCCGTGCCAGGAGCACCCCAAGGCACACATTGGTGATCGCAATGATCGACACGTAGGCAATCACCGTAAAGTACCTCGCGGCGGGCAGTCACGACCATCTTAACTACGCCCGAACGGGTTGCTCATAGAGCCGGACTCGGAACATGCCCGACTCGCAGAGCATCGTCACTTCTTCAATCAACTCGGCACCCGGCACCTGAACGCCCAATTCCTTACCGGCCACAACGGTCGGCAGCGAGAGATAGAGCGGGCCTGGCAACAGGCTCTTCAAGTTTCCGCCGATCATGTTCGATAGCTCCGCGACGACATCGCGCTCATCATCCTTGGTGACGTCGTCCGAGCCGATCTGTAACATCGCGGCCGCACCACCGCGAGCGACATTGGCTGAAACGCCGAACACAACCGTAACGGGTTGAGCGCCCGCAATTTGAATGGTGCTGATCAGCGATTCCTCGCAAGGCACGTCCCCTTCGGGGTGACGCACGACCTCCATGCCCAACATGGTGGCAAAGATCGATTGAACAATTTGCTCGATTTGAGTGTCGTAAGTGGTTTCCATGTTCCGCTCTTTCAGTGAGTGGGGTTACTTGACTCGATAGAATACGCTATGATCGGCTTCAATACGCTCGAAGGCCGCATCCAAACCCATGGTGGTTTCCGCGGCACCGAGGAACAGCACGGCATTCGGTGCCATGACTTGTCTTACCTTCCGTAGAATCTCCCGCTTCGTATCTGGCGAGAAATAGATCAGCACGTTACGCAAGAAGACCACGTCCATCGACGGCATCGTGGGCCACGGCTCGACAAAGTTGAGCTTCGTGAACTTGGTACAGGCTCGCAAATCCGGGCGAACTTGCCAGGTCATCCCATCGCGCTCAAAGTATTTCAACATGAGCGGGGCGGGTAGTCCGCGATTCATTTCGATCTGGCTGAACTTGCCAGCCCGGGCTCGGCCTAGCACTTCCTCCGAAATATCCGTTCCCTGCAGGTGAACGTTCCAGGTTGCAAGCTGCGGGAAGTGTTCGCGGATCAACATCGCGATCGAGTACAGTTCTTGCCCCGTCGAACAGGCGGCCGACCAAATGTTCAGCATCCGCTTGGACGCGCGCAATTGGCATAGCTCGGGCAGAATCTTCGTCCGCAACGCCGTAAACGGGTGGATGTCGCGGTAGAAGCTTGTCTCGTTTGTGGTCATAGCCTCGACAAGCCTGCGCTCCAACTCTGGCTGCCGACTCACGCGCACACCTTGGATGAAGTCGTTGGTCGTGGTGTAACCGTTGAGTTTCGCAAGCGGCATCAAGCGGGCCTCGATGAGGTAGCTTTTGCTTGCTTCTAATTCAATCGCCGAGCGGTCGCGTACGATGCCGCACACGTACGACAGGGCGTCTGGAGTAATGGCTGCGGTAGTCATGGTCAAGTTCTCAACATGCGGCTAACTGGCGCCGCCCCATGGAAACGTGTCGAAGTATTTCGTTTGGTATGGAACCGAGCGGCAACACCTGGCTGGCGAGGCCCGCCTCGGTCACGGCGCGGGGCATCCCCCACACCACGCAACTGGCTTCATCTTGGGCGATAACACTTCCGCCGGTATGAACAATGCTCTCGCTGCCACGAGCACCGTCTTGCCCCATGCCGGTTAGCACGACCCCCAGCGAGCCAACCCCATACACGTTGGCCACCGAGCGGAAGAGTACGTCGACGGCGGGCCGACAGGAATTCTCCGGCGGACCTTGCGTTAAGACCGTCTTCACGGCCACGCCGTCGCGACGAAGTTCCATGTGGTAATCGCCTGGGGCGATGTACACATGCCCCGGCTCGATCCTCTCACCACCCCGCGCTTCGACGACCGTCAAGGCCGATTCTTGATGGAGCCGATCGGCCAGGTGCTTCGTAAACACGGGGGGCATGTGTTGAACGATGACGATCGGCACCGGCACACTGCCCGGCAAAGCTTTCAGTACGGCCGTCAACGCTTGTGGCCCGCCCGTCGAGGAGCCAATCGCCACGATATCGTAAGTACGATTCCCACGCGGCTTGCGCTCGATATGCAACCGCTGCGGCAAGGGCAATCGTGCTACCGCCTGCGAGGCAGTATTGAACGGGCATAATGCCTTGATCTTTGGCAGCAGTTGCTCTTTCACGCACTGCATGCCGGCCGTCACGCTTCCCACATTGGCCGGCTTGGTTACGTAGTCGGTGGCGCCGCGAGCTAACGCATCGAGCGTCGCCATCGCGCCCCGCGAACAGAGTGTACTAAACATGATCACCGGCAACTTCGGAAACTTCTTCCGCAGCTCCGGCAACGTCTCCAGACCGTCCATGATCGGCATCTCGATGTCCATCGTCACCAGGTCTGGATTGATCTGCGTCAACTTCGCAAGCGCAATCTGACCGTTCGGGGCCGTCCCAGCCACCTCGATCTCCGCGTCTTGACAGAGAATATCCGTCAGCAGCCGGCGGATCACCACCGAGTCGTCAACCACTAGTACGCGTATCTTCTTCATGGGGTAGGCAAGGTGAATCGGTGGTCGTTAGGAAGTGGGTGGATCGCTTTCAACGAATTCGTGGTCTTCGTGGCTACGCGGTGCGAAGGTCGATTTCTCAAGGTCGCGCGAGTTCGAGCGGCTTTCCTGCTTCTATCGGAACGCCGTGCTTAAACCACGCCAACGAGCTTGAGCTTATCGACAAGCCCGTCCTTGGCGAACGGTTTCATCAGGTACTCGTCGGCCCCGGCGCTTAAGGCTCGCAGCATCTGCTCCGGTTCCGTTTCCGTGGTCACCATCAGGATGACCATGCCCGAGTAACGCGCATCGTCACGAACGGCCTTGATGAATTCGAGCCCGTCCATTTCGGGCATGTTCCAGTCGACGAGGATCACGTCGGGGCGCGGTCCTTCTTGAAGCCGCTCGAGCGCCTCCTTGCCGTGACATGCATCGCATGTATCAAAACCCAACTCGCTGAGGATTTCACCCTCGATTCGTCGGATGGGACGAGAATCGTCGATAATCATTGCTCGCATAGGTTCATTCCTACTTTGTTCCAAGAGGAAAACGGTTATTGATGACTGCGCAGTGAATGGACCCTTGCGAGACGTTTAACCCGGAGCCAACGGCGACGGAACGTAAGGATGTACTTCGCTTTTGGCTCGGAGTTAATCAAGCAACGGGGCATTCGCTGCGCGGTTATCAATAACAACAATTCATGTTCTTTTTCCACTGCCTTTCCTCGTGTAAAGGAAAGACGGCGGGTCGAGCCAGCCTCGGCGGGCCACCGCGTGGGTGGCCCGCCGCGCTGCTCTTGCGTTACTTCATAGGTAGGGGCCGCGAGCCGAGCGGCCCTACCGAATGACCGAATTCCGTCATCCGTCATCCGTCATTCGAGAATTCGTCATTCTCGTCCGCCTCGGCTCGGCGGACCTACTGGCCTATGTGGTTCCAAACTAAACGGCCAACGAGTGGTTGCCCTGACCGGCACCCAGCTTCTGCAGGTCGGTGGCCATCCGGGCCAGTTCGCTGGCAGCTTGCTGGGCATTGCTCGCGCCTTGCGTCGTGTTCGACGCGGCTTGAGCAACGGCCGTAATGTTCTGGGCAATCTCCGCCGTTCCCTTGGCGGCTTCGCCCACGTTGCGGCTCATCTCGGTCGCCGTGGCGGTCTGTTCTTCGACCGCGCTGGCGATGGTGTTCGAGATGTCGTTGATCTGGGCAATCACCTGGCTGATCTGCTGGATCGAATCGACCGCACCCTTCGTGTCGGATTGGATCGTTTCGATCTTGCGGCCGATATCCTCGGTCGCACGTGCCGTTTCCTTGGCCAGTTCCTTCACTTCGTTTGCAACCACCGCGAAACCCTTGCCTGCTTCGCCGGCGCGGGCGGCTTCGATCGTCGCGTTGAGGGCCAGCAGATTCGTTTGCTCCGCAATCGAGGTAATGACCTTGATCACGTTGCCGATCTCGATGCTGCTCTCGCCCAGCTTGGCGATCTGCGTATTGGCCGAGTCGGCCGTGGTGACCGCTTGTTGCGCCACGCGGGCCGATTCGGTCGCGTTCTTCGCAATCTCGCGGATCGCCGAGTTCATCTCCTCGACGCCCGTCGAAACCGTCTGAACGTTCTTGCTGACCTGTTCCGAAGCGGCCGAAACCACGTTCGCTTGCGACGAAGTTTCCTCGGCATTCGAGGCCATCTGCGAGCTGACCGCCGTGAGTTCCTCGGCCGAGGAGCCTAGCGTGCAAGCGCTCGAGTTGACTTGCTCCAGAATCTTGGCCATCGCCATGCGGGCACGAACCGTGTCCGTCACCTCGCTGGCGTACTTCACAACCTTGACATACTTACCGGTTTCATCCGGGATCGGATTGTAGGAGGCCTGCAGCCACACTTCCTTTCCGCCCTTGCCAAACCGTTGGAATTCACCCTGCACGCTTTCGCCACGGTTGAGCTTCGACCACAACTCGCGGTACTCGGGCGAGTTGCGAAGAGCTTCCGAAACGAACATGCTGTGGTGTTTTCCCTTGATCTCTTCCTGGGTGTAGCCAACCGTTCGCAGGAAGTTTTCGTTGGCTTCCGAGATCGTCCCGTCCATCGTGAACTCGATCACGGCCTGGGCCTTGCTGATGCCCGCCATCTTGGCGGCAAAGTCCACGTTCCGAACGTTTGCCGCGGCCAACTGGTCGGCCGTATCATTGACGGCTCCTGCCAACTTGCCAAATTCATCGGTCGAGGTTACTGCCAACTTCGTTGAGAAATCACCTTCTGCAATCTTTCGGACGGTCGCAACGGTCTGGCCCAACCGGCGGCTCATACCACCACCGTACCAAACGGCGAAGGCGACAATTAACGCACCGGCTCCAAGCCCGATGAAGGTAATCGTATTTCGTATCGTGCGGGCGGGTAGCAAGGCTTCATCAAGAGCTTGCCGAATCTGAGCATTCCAGCCAAAGCCGGGGAAACTACCATACCCCTTGCTGGCCGCATAGCCGTTTTGTGACATTAACTTGCGGCGCACATGCCACTCCACCGTCACGCCACTCTTTCCCTCGGTACCAAGTTTGACCGACTCTACCTGGATGAGGTTGGTCTTGAGAATTGCATCCTGAAGGGCATCCTCAACGATGGTACCCTCTTTGTTGAAAAGTGTTACGTCCACGTACTTATCTTCTTTTTCGTACTTATCACGAATTGTCTGACCAATCTCCTCCAAGGTCCGCTTTGGAGATGCGAAATTGCACCATACGCCAACGGTGTTGCCTGCATCATCCCGGATTGGTGCCGCGAAAGTGAGCGACAATCCTCGGTTGCCGTAAATTTCGCCCACTATCTTGTTCTCCTGCAAATCCGCGGTATAGCTTTGGCCGGGGGAAATCGTGCCGCTAGTGGCTTCCTTAAACCAAGATTCGTCGTTAACTTTCGTTCCTAGGAGCTTCGAGGTGTCGAGCGGCTTGCCTTCAAAGGACACCGTGTTTGCCGCGACCACATTTCCCTTCATGTCGGCAATCAGCATGAGGTCATAGCACCCGTATGCTGTCATGTAGAAATCGGCGGCCTTCGAAATATCTTCGGGAGTTCCTTTGGCTAGCGGGTTGAATGCAAAGGCTTGCACGTCGCCATATCGCTCGAACAGATTGCGATCAACCTTGTCCATGAAGTTTTCGGCGGCGGTCTGCAATGCTTGACCATTCGCAATCAAGAATGAGTCTTTGCAGAGCTTCGACGCCATATAGCCGGCGACGGCTAGCGGGACCAGGCTAACGAGCAAGAAGGCTGATACCAGTTTCGCCTTCACACTTCTTGCATACCATTGATACAAACGTTTCATGATCGAACACTCCTCGGTATTGGGGAGCGGCAATTGGGTGCGACACAATCGCAGGCTTGCCGCTCGAAACGATGATAGGGACTAACTCAAATACGGTACTGTGGAAATGTCAGGCCGATTGTTTCAACGGACTTGTTTCGTGTACTTCGACCGCCTCGCGGGTGTTGAGCACCAAGAGCAAACGGCCTTCCAGTTTGAACGCTCCTTCGACGAGCGTTCGGGCCACGCCGCGAAGCGTTTCCGGCGGTTTTTCGAATTTGTCGGCGGGGACTTCGATCACGTCGCCGATCTCATCCACGAGCAGGCTCACGGCGTCGTCGCCGGTGCGCACCACCACGTTCATCGGCAACTTGCCGGCTGGCCGATCGCTCAGCCCCAACCGACGCCGAAGGTCGATCGCCGTGACGATCCGACCACGCAGGTTGATG
The DNA here is from genome assembly GCA_020849945.1 of Pirellulales bacterium. GTDB lineage: Bacteria > Planctomycetota > Planctomycetia > Pirellulales > Lacipirellulaceae > JABDGM01. The sequence continues at coordinate 26,732 of JADZFK010000105.1, forward strand.
AGCCCGCTGACCACCGGCGAGGCCAGCGGCACTCGCGTGAGTTCCTGATATCGAATCACTTCTTGAACCTGCTGAACATCGACGCCAAAGTAGTGGCCGTCCAGCATGAACGTGCAGTATTGCGTGACTTCACTCATGGCTTATGTCCTTTTACACAGCAAGGTGATGTTCGGTGTCGCTCTCTTGAAACAACTTCGGAGCAACGCGTTGAATAATCCTCGGCACATTCAGCAGGTCGGTTACCCGTTGCTGAATGACCGTCGAGGCCAGTAATTCCAGGGTTTCGCATTCGTGGGCGAGCGAAACTTCGGCGTCGGCAATATCGGCCACGCGGTCGACCACAAACCCGACACTGCGACCACCTTCGCTGTACACGACGATCTGCAACGGTTGGGTCGTGTCCTCTTGGGTCGGGATTTCGAGCAGCTCGCCAAGCCGCACCAGCGGCATGATCTGCCCGCGATACTGCACGACCTCGTGGTGATCGCTCTTCTCGACGCTATCGCGCGGCAATTCTTCCAGCCGGGCGACAAGCGAGATGGGCATGGCAAGCTGCCGCTCGCCGACGGCCAAGAGCAGCATCGTCTGGCGGTTCGTGCCACGGTCCGAGTTTGTTTCGTTGTGTTCGGATATTGCCCGATCGCGACACTCGGAAACCACATGCGCCCGCTGGGCCGCGCCCATGACGTCCAGAATCAGGGCGACCTTGCCGTCGCCCATGATCGTCGCGCCGGCGTAAGCCGCGATGCCCTTCAATTGCTTGCTCAGCGGCTTGACGACAATTTCTTCCGTATCGTTGATCGAATCGACGACCAACCCGAACTGGCGATCCTCGGCCCGTAGCACGACGATATTGAGGATGTCGCCGTTGCTCTTGTCTTGCGATTCGACGACCAACTCGTCGCGGAGATAAACAATCGGCAACAGCTCGCCACGCAGCCGGTAGACCGGAGCGCCTTGGAACATTTCGATCCGATTGCGGGCTTGTTCGCCTTCGAGCCGAACGAGTTCGAGCAGGCTTACTTGCGGGATCGCGTAACGATCGCCTCCGCATGTTACCACCAGGGCCGGAATGATGGCCAACGTCAGCGGAATCTTGATTTTCACGGTCGTGCCGTAGCCGGTCTGGCTCTGCAGGTCCAGCGTGCCGCCGATGCGTTCGATGTTCGTCTTTACGACGTCCATCCCCACGCCCCGACCCGAGACCGACGTCACCTTCTCCGCCGTCGAAAAACCGGGGAGCAAGATCAACTGGGCCGCTTCTCGCTCGGTCATCCGCGAGGCGGCGTCGGGCGTTACCAAACCACGCTCGACCGCCTTCTGACGAATCCGCTCGATGTTCAAGCCCGCGCCATCGTCGCAAATCTCGATGTTGACCTGGCCACCTTCATGGTACGCACGCAACGTCAAGCAGCCTTCGGCCGGCTTGCCCTTCGCCACCCGGCTCTCGGGCGTTTCCACGCCATGATCCACCGAATTACGAACCAGGTGGGTCAGCGGATCCTTGATCGATTCGATGATCGTCTTGTCGAGTTCCGTTTCCTTTCCTTCCATTTCGATGCGAACTTGTTTGCCAAGTTGCGTCGAAAGGTCGCGCACCACCCGCGGGAACTTCGACCACACATTGCCGATCGGCTGCATTCGCGTCTTCATAACGCTTTCCTGCAGCTCGGTCGTAATCAGGTTGAGGCGCTGTGCCGTGCTGGTAAAGTTGGAATCTTCGAGCTTGCTCGTGTGCTGCAGGATTTGATTGCGTGCAAGCACCAGCTCGCCGACGCGGGTCATCAGCTTATCGAGCAGCTCGACATCGACTCGAATGGTGCTTTCGCTTGCCGCGGGGCCACCCTTGTCGCCACTCGTTTCCGCCTGTGCGGAACCCGAGGCACTAGGCTGGGGAGCCTGCTTGGCAGCCGGCGAAGCCGAAGCCGCGGGCGTGCCTGATGCGGGGCTTGCCGATGCCGCCGGGGGTGCCGTGACACCTGTGGCTGTCTCGGCAGCGGCCGGGCTTGTTGCCGCGGGTGGCGATTGCTTCGCGGCGGCTTCGGGGGCCACGTCGGCCGCGCGAAGCTGCTCGATCACCGCTTCCGGCGAAAGGGCCTTCGTGTTCCCCTGCGCTTCCACGAACGCGAGCCCTTCGCGGCACTTATCCACGGCCGCCAACAAGGCCGTGCCGATGGTCGAATTGAATACGCGTTCTCCGCTGCGCAACTTGCCGAGCAAGTCTTCCGCGGCGTGTGCCAGTTTCTCGAGTTCGCTCAAGCCCAAAAATCCCGCTCCTCCTTTGATCGTGTGGACCGTGCGAAAGATGTTGCGGATGAGTTGTAGCGCGGTCGGATCCTGCTCGATTTGCAGCAGGTCGCGATCCATCTGATCCAGGTTTTCATAACATTCGATCAGGAACTCGCGCGTTGCGTCGCTCATTCCTTGGGAAGGTTCGGCCGCGGCCCCGGCGGCGGCCGATTGCTGTTCGTTCGCTTCAGCAGCTTGTTGGGCCGCCTGGGAATCGGTATTGGCTTCGACAGGCATGGTATCCATAGCCACAGTCTCCGTGGTGGCAGAGGGTTCGGCAGCCGGTTCCGTGGCTTTTTCGCCCGGCCGATACTGCTGGAGTTCGGTGATGAACGGCGTCACGTCGGCGTCGTTCGAGTTGTCGATCTCGTCGATCAGGCCCTTCATGAAATCGGCCGCGCGTAGCATCGTGGAGATGAGTTCCGTCGTCGGAATCATCTCCATGTTTCGTAGGTTGTTCAGAATCTCTTCCAGCCCGTGGGCCAGCAAACCAATGCGGTCTAGCCCCAGGAACCCAGCGGCCCCCTTGATCGAATGCATCGTCCGAAACACGGAGTTCACAAGGTCCGTGTCGATGTCCGCGCCGGCTGCTTCGATCGACAGCATTTGGGCCTCGACATTCGCAAGGCCCTCCTGCGACTCAATGACAAATTCGGCTATCAGTTCCTTGTCGGCTGTGTCCATCGTGATTGCCCTGGTGTTGATTATGAGATGCCAACTCGGTGGTTAGGCCATGCACTTGGTCACTTCTTCTCGCAGCGGCTTACGCAACCGATCGCGCGTGAGCTGGCGAACCTCGTCGGCTTGAGCAGGCGTCAGTGAGCCTTGCATCAACAGCACTTGCCACAGCGGCAGGCACATGCACTGCTGCAGGTACAGCATTTCGCCAACGTCCTTCGCCGTGAGGAATCCTCGATCGACCGCGATCTGACCAAACAGCCGTTCGCTGATGGCTTCCTCGGAGAGAACCTCAAAGACTTCATGCACCGTGAGCTTCCGGTGCTTCAGTAGCAACTGCCCAATGAGCGGCCTCTGCGATCGCCGAAGCGTCATGGCGTTCGATATCTCGTCGGTCGTGGCCCAGCCTCGGGCAAGCACGGCCAACGAAGTTTCAATCGGCTCGTCGCTCGATTCAATTTCCGGATGATGATTCATGCTTCTCGCTCGAAACGTTCTCGTAAGGGGGTAGGTGTTTCGAGGCCCACGAAGCGTCAAGGTTGAAAGCATCTAGGTAGGATTAATTGGCAATCGGTACACACGCGAATGGTCTAATGCTCTGCGGGGCTTCATCGTAAGGTGGGAATGCTTATCGCGCTGCACGTTGCCGGTGGGCCAACGGACAAATGTAGGACAAAGTTTGCAACAATTGCGAATCTTGTCGTAGAAAATCCCCGGCGGATCACCTGTACGGGTTGTGACCCGTGCCTTACCGATTCTTGGGGGGATAGTAAAATAGCGGCCGTTCTGCCCGTGATGGAGATACCGGCCCAGATAGCCCATCAAGGGGATGTGCCGCCGTGGAATTCCACGCAACCCCTGCGAGTATCCCGCGATTCGGGGCCAATGCCTTTGTCTCACGTTTCTTCAACGTCGTCCCTCGCTCTGGGAGTGGTGAGACTACACGGCAGCTATCCCGGATTTCTCACCACGGAGCACACAGAGGTCACGGAGAACAAGCCACGAGATCGTTTGAAGCAAGGCCAACCGCCCGTACCTATGGGACAGGGCGTTTCCACCGTTCATGGTGGTAGGGGTATTTGCTACTGGTTTTCTTCGTGCCTCCGAGCCTCCGTGGTTTTGATTGTGAGAAATGCGGACTAGCGTTACCACCACACGACGATTTGGATGGACAAGACAACAAACCGAATCGGCAGCACGGACGATAATCCGTGGTAGATACGGACTGAATTCCGTGCTACGAGGTGGGGCTACGGCCGGAGTTAGGTCCTTGTCATTTCGGTCAAGATCGCCTTGAACCGGTTCACCCCGCCGATCCTGTTATCCCGCCGATTCTTCTTCCGTCCGTCGTGTCGTCGTGGTGAATCATGACAGATCGATGGACAGCCAGCGTCCGCTGTGCTCGTTCTCGCGGCAAACCAAACGCCCACCTGCCCTATCACTTCTGCGGCATCGTCCAGCCCAGCTTCGCGACTTGGATGCCTTTGAGGCTTGGCAGTAGGGCGGCGATGTAATCCTTGCCCTCATGACGGATCACCTCGATTGCTGCCAGCGGAAGCTCGCACACGAAATACAACCGGTCTTGATTGATCCCAAAGTTCATGGGGTCCGTCGAGCAGTACACACTGGTCCGCGCTTCTTTCCCATACTTCTGTGTGCGAAAGAGGTAGTAACGCCCATGCCTTGCGATCACATGGGGGCATTCGGCCGAAAACGCATTCGTCCCGACTTGTCCGCCAAACGCTACCGTGGTCGATTCGCTCCAGTTCTTCAAGTCGGCCGATGTTCGGCAGTAAACCGCGCCTTGCTTGTTCGGGAATGCCGTATAGTATCCATGCCACGTATCGCCTACTTGAAGTACCATGATGTCCCGCGTGTTGGCTCCAAGCTCTTCGGTGAATAATCCCGTCTTTCCGTTCGGCCGAACGTAACGTTCGAACCGCTTGCCCTCCTTGCTTGTGGCCAAACAAATATGCTCCCAATCCCCATAGAGCATTTGATACGCGCCATTCCATTGCACGACATGGGGCGCCTGCAGCCCGCCTGGTTGTTCGCCATATTGCGGGTCGGACTCCAGGGTAATGCCCAGCGGCCGCCAATCGGGGTCGGTCAGTTCCTTCCCTTCCCAACCGTGGAACAGCCGCGTAACGCCTCCGCATGCCGTTTTGCGGATGCAGCTCCAAAGCTGCCAAGTGCCGTCCTTGGCTTGCCAAATGGCGAAATCAACGGGCTGTTGCTTCTCGGTCGTGTAACGCCCCAAATCGGGATCGCCCGCCACTTGCCACCAGGAACCCTCGACCTTGGGGAGGGGCACATCGCTGCGGCCCTCATCGCCGTTTGACGTGCCGAACAATCCGACCGCGACCAGGAGACTTGTCAACAACAATGAGCAAGTTCTAGGAACCATGAAAGTCCACCGCGATGGCAGGAAGAATGGAAACCAACCGGGCCAGAAGGACTGCCACGACCCCCCCCCACTTCTTATGCAGTACCGGAGAGAGGACTTGAACCTCCACGCCCTTGCGGGCACTGGATTTTGAGTTCGGACGCGGTATGTCGTAAAGACCTAACTGACCAAGAGTTAGCGAACGATGAAAACGCCGGGGTGCCCGTATTGGTGCCGAGGCCCGAATCTGCGGAACCCTCCGCCCCGATCGACCCCGCTCTGGCCCGTGTTGTGGCCGCCTGGGACGACCTACCCGAGGCCATCAAGTTGGCGATTCTAACCCTCGTCGATGTGGCGAGCAAGACGCTAGGAGGCGGCCGTGACTAGCGCCTCTCGCCAACACGTCGCCCACGTTGGCCCGTGTCGCGATCCTGCGCCGCTTGGCCGCGATTGGCCGCACTCCGCGCCGTCTCGCACCACGTCGCGAACGTCGCGTAGGTACTCCCCGGCGCTGTTCAAGAGGAGACGCACGCGGGAACAGCCGCCATTGTAGGCACAGTTTGTTTTGCTTGTCCGAACTCTAACGGAGTGTATTTCGATGAAGATTGAGCTTCGCAACGTGGCCGAACTCCGGCCTTATGAGAACAACCCCCGCCTGAACGATGACGCCGTTGCTGCCGTGGCGGCGAGCATTCGCGAGTTTGGGTTCCGCCAGCCGATCGTGGTTGACGCGGACGGTGTCATCATCTGCGGACACACGCGGTACAAGGCCGCGCTGCACCTCGGCCTGGAAAAGGTGCCGATGCATGTTGCCAAGGATCTGACGCCGGAACAGATCAAGGCGTACCGCATCGCCGACAACCAGACAGCGTCTCTGGCCGAGTGGAACTACGAGTTGCTGCCGATCGAACTGACCGATCTTCAGGCATGCAATTACGACCTCGGTCTGCTGGGTTTCGATGCCGACGACCTGGCCGAGCTGCTCGATCCCGGCGTGAAGGATGGACTATGCGACCCAGATGAAATCCCGGCGCCACCTGACGCCGCGACCACGCAACCCGGCGACTTGTGGATTCTGGGCGACCATCGTTTACTCTGCGGCGACAGCAGCAACGCTGCCGACGTGGACCGGCTGCTCGACGGCGCGGCGATTCACCTCGTGAACACCGATCCGCCGTACAACGTGAAGGTCGAGCCGCGAAGTAACAATGCTATCGCCGCGGGCCTCTCGTCCTTCCAAGGGACCACGCATCACCAGGGTCTCGACCTCGCGCGGCATCCAGAGAAGTCGAAGCCGACGCAGAAGAAGATGCGTGCGAAGGACCGGCCGCTGGCGAACGACTTTGTCTCGGACGAAGCGTTCGACCAGTTGCTCAGCGACTGGTTCGGCAACATGGCCCGCGTTTTGTCGCCCGGTCGGGGCTTCTACATTTGGGGCGGCTACGCCAACTGTGGGAACTACCCACCCGTGCTGAAGGCGATGGGCCTCTACTTCAGCCAAGCCATCATCTGAGTGAAGGAGCATCCGGTGCTCACGCGGAAAGACTTCATGGGAAATCATGAATGGTGTTTCTATGGCTGGCGTGAGGGCGCGGCGCACTTGTACCTCGGCCCGAACAACGCGGTCGATGTGTGGAGCGTGAAGAAGGTGAACCCGCAGTCGATGGTTCACCTAACCGAGAAGCCGGTCGAGCTCGCCGTGCGGGCGATGCAGTATTCGTCACGGACGGGCGAGAACGTGCTCGACTTGTTCGGCGGCAGCGGCTCGACGTTAATCGCAGCCGAGCA
>JADZFK010000106.1 GCA_020849945.1 Pirellulales bacterium
AGCGGGTGGTCGCGGAGATGTGCGATACCAATGCACCGTACCTGTCGTGGGGCGGACCGTAAGTTCCCGTTCTCCGCAAACCAGAGGGCCCTTCATTTTTTTGTAGGTCGGGCAAAGCCCGAAAACTTCCGAATCCACCACTCACAACCACGAAATACACAAAAGGCACGAAAGGGTCAGCGTTTAGCCGTGTGAAGAAAATGACTACGGACCGTAGTTTCAACAATGGAGCAGGCACACTCCACCGGACGCCCCTGCTGGCCCGCCGCGGGCGGTTTCGAGAACTTGCCCAGTAGTGCTGCCTTGTTGCGCACAGATTGCGCGTTGAACTACCACACGATTTTCCAACAGCAAGTCGTTGGCAGCCAATCACACTGCTAACGAGTTAGCCGTGGCACACACGCATCCTCGAACTGGGCTGGGCCACACAAAGTGGACGCAGCTTGCTTGCCTTCATAACCAATAATCACCATCACTATAAATGTAGCTTTCACAGAACGCCGGGGGCCACTCGCCGCGGCGAATGGCGCCCACCGAGGCACAGAGAATTGGTTTGGTCATTGCAAATCGGCCATCGGCCATTGGCCATTTCACAATAGAAACGAGTCGCGTCCCCTTTTGTTCTCGACCCGATACGGGTCGGCTAGATGTTGTCTCCAGTGCCGTCCCGACCTCTTTTTAGTTGCACGATAGCGGCTGCACGTTCGGCCGCTTCGGTAACGAGGTGCCCCATTTTGGGGTGCGAAGGCTCGAAGTCGACCGGCAGTTCCTCGTTGCGGAGCATTTCGCTGGTGGAAGGACCGATCGAGGCAACCGCCACGGTTCGGAAGGCGTCGCGTAGTTTGTCGGCCAAGCCGATCTCATCGGCCAACCTGAGAAGATTGATCACCTGACCTGCCGACGTGAACAGGGCCACGTCGATCTCACCGGCAACAATCCGCTCGATGTTGCGTTGAAGGGGGCCGCAATCCTCTGGCAATGCCCAATCGTAAACGTGAACCGACTCAACCGTCGCGCCGCGGGCTTCCAACCCCGCGACGAGGCTGCGGTTGGCCAGGCCAAACTCTTGGAGACCGATTGTGAGATTGGCGACCGGATGTTTTTCATCGAGCGTGGCAAGCAGTTCGCGCCATGTGTTGGGTTCGGGCACGACGATCGTGGGAACGACCCCCAGTTCCTTGAGCGCGGCCAGCGGCTTCGGGCCGCGAGCCACCGTGGTGGTGTCGCTCATCGCGGCGAGGAAGCGGGCACGATCGACGTGGCGTTCGACTTGTGTGACCAGGTGACGTGTACCAACGCCCGTGAGAAAGATGACGACATCGATCCCGCCGGTCATCAGGCGATTTGCGAAATCGATGGCGGCGCGGTTGTGCCCCACCGGCACCTCGCGCAACGAAGGGCTGACGGAAGGCTCGCCGCCGAAGCGGGCGATCATGCGGTGCATGTCGTCGGCCCGTCGGCTTTCAAATGCCGCGACACGCAGCCCGGAAAAATTTGGGTTTTCAACGCTCACGGTGTTCGCGCGCTCCGAAAGGTTCTGCGACACGCATCTACGAAACCACGCGGGTACGAAGATCGATCAACGAGCATTATCGCATGAGAAGCGATGGCTGGGAATTGCGCTAGCAATGAGATTGTGGCGGTAGAAGAGCTGTGCCGAAGTGATTGGGCACGAGCGAACCTAACGCGGTCCGCACCCGAATTACGCGGAACGGAAATTGGTCTTTCCCGATCACGAACGGAAGGCCGTGCCACGAGTGGCATCGCAAGATGGAAATGCCATATTCAAAATGGGTGAAAACCGTGCAGCGACGTTTTCGTGGCTCGGCGCGGATCATCAAAGTGCGAATTGTGCAAGTAGCGCGCGGCCACAAAATCTGCCGCGAAAAAAATGCGCTTGACATCGTAAGCAAACCGCAGACAATGGCGTGCTGTTGATGTGTGGAACGCGTCAACACTTGTTAGGGCCTGTTAGGGCAATGCCCGCCATCGTGGCGGGTTGGCCGCTTCCAGGGCGGGCACTTGGCTCGTTCATCGGAAGCGGCGACGCAGGCAGGAACTCGGATTGCGGTGTCTATCGCGGTGCGCGCAAGAGATGAGGCGTTCGCCTCTGCACCGAAAGTGTTCGTTGAGCGCACTGCGAAAAATCGGCCGGGCAGCCGGCCGCTGGATTGGGGTAGATTCAACATTTCTCGCATTGGTCGTGAACCTAACGCTTCTCTTGGGAGGCGCGACCGATGGATCGATTGTCGGCGACCCTGGTCGCGCACTTGGATGTCCCTCCCAGGCGTTTAGGTTGAGTCACAACCCAGCTACGAGAGCAGGACAGACTTGTTTAAGCCTGTCCTGCTTTTCTTGATCCCGCTGTACGCCCAGCTTTGGCACCGGCAGCGACCCTCGAGCCCACATACTGCTCACGAGTCAACGTAACCACGGCGAGATTTATTCAAGGCAGTTCTCCAGCAGGGGATCACAATGCGTGCGAAAACCGGGCCGGCGGACTTCCGCCCATCTGCCGATGCCGATCCGTCGCTCGTTCGCGGATTCCCGCCGATCGCCTCTGCCGATGCGCGGGTGCTTGTGCTTGGCACCGCGCCCAGCGTCGCCTCGCTGGCCAAGCAGCAATACTACGGCCACGCCAGAAACGCATTTTGGCCGATCATGGACCGATTGTTCGGCGCCCACCTCGCTTTGCCCTATGCCGAGCGCCGGCGCATCCTTTGCAATCATCGTGTGGCTGTGTGGGATGTCTACCGCCAATGCCTCCGCGAAGGGAGCCTCGATTCCTCGATCGATCTCGAATCGGAAACGGCCAACGATTTCCTGCCGTTCTTGCAAGGCCATCGACAGATTCGTGCCGTGTTTTTCAACGGCTGCAAGGCCGAGTCCGCTTTCCGCCGGCTCGTGCTGCACACACTTGGCGAACTGCGGGGAGTCCTTCGCTTCGCGCGGCTTCCTTCAACCAGCCCCGCACACGCCGGCCACAACTTCGAGCAGAAGCTGGCCGCGTGGCACGCGGTAAAGCAAGCTTGTGGTGGATGATGCCCGCACGCTTTGGCGAATGGCGAATGGCGAATGGCGAGGGGCGAGGGGCGAGGGGCGATTCATGCTAGCCAGGTGAGTGCCTTTTCCAGCATTCGCAGGACGCTTGTTTCGTTGGTTAGGGTGCGAACTTCTTCGGGGGTGAACCACCTCACGTCGTGCGATTCATCGCTGACACAAATTTCGTCGCCGCGCGCGATGAGGAGGAAGCGGATATCGTGGTGTTCGTGGGCGTCTTCGATGAGGTTACCCGCGGCATCGTGGCGAGTCGGGATCTCATGCACGTCGATGTCGAAGGGCATGATCGAGCCTAGGAACGGCGCGAACGTGAACTCGACCAGCCCGGATTCCTCGCGTGCTTCGCGCAGGGCGGCTTCCTCGATCTGCCATTGCCCGTCGGCGTGGCCACCGAGTTGAAGCCATCGATTCAGCTTTGCGTGGTGCGTAAGCAGTACGCGTTGCCGATCGGAAGAGAGTATCCAGGCCGAGGCCGTCACATGGCCGGGCCGGCACGTGCGATCGAAACAATCGGCACGACTTTCCACCAGGGCGACGATCCGATCCACAACCGATGCTTCTTCGGGAAACCGGTCGCGGTATCGGCTCAACATCTCAACCAGCGGCCAACGATTCATGGCTCAACCTCTGCATCCAGGCCCATTCAGGTAATCGAGACCGTCCGAAAATTTGCTGCGCACGGTTGCCAGCTGCCGGCGGAAGCCGGCGGTTTAACGCCCGCGGAACCGTCGGCTTCCGCTGGCGGCTAGCGTCGTGAGTTGGAAATTCGTTGAATAAGTCTTGCGCCCTGATTTCGATGGGGGTATTCTCTGTGAAACGGGTACGTTCACGGAGGATTTCTCATGGCGATCGGGCGACCGAAGACGGAGTTG
>JADZFK010000107.1 GCA_020849945.1 Pirellulales bacterium
GCGAACCCGACGGTGGCTGATGGCGACTTCAATGGCGATGGCGTGATCGACGCGGGGGATGTGGACTACATCTTCCACCAACTAGGCCTAGAGTTGGCAGGCGTGGCGTGAGGGTTGGTTGGTGGTTATCTGCGGGCGACTTGGTTGCCGCTGATACGTTTTACCAGGCGGCGCATTTCGAGGACGCTGATGGTGGAGAGGACGCGGTGGACGGGGAGGGCGGTGGTGGAGGCGATGGTGTCGATGGAGGTGGGGGTAGTTTCGATGGCGGCGAGGACTTGTTGTTCGATCTCGTTGAGCAGGAGTTCGGCGGGTTGGGTGAGGAGTGAGCCATCGGGGCGCTCTATGTTTTCGGCCAGGGGGCCGAATTCGGCCAGCACATCATCGATGGATTCGACGAGTTTTGCGCCATCTTTGATGAGGGCGTGGCAGCCGCGAGAGAGGCGGCTATCAATCGGGCCTGGCACGGCGAAGACTTCGCGGCCTTGTTCGTAGGCATGGCGGGCCGTGATGAGTGCGCCGGAGCGGTCGGCGGCTTCGACGACGATTGTGCCGAGCGAAAGGCCGCTGATGACACGGTTTCGTTGGGGGAATGCGCCGCTGAGGGGAATCATGCGGGGCGGCGATTCGCTGAGGAGGCAGCCGTGGTTGGCAACATCGTCGGCCAGTTCGGCGTGTTCGGGGGGATAGATTTCGAGCAGGCCGCTGGCGAGGACGGCGATGGTGCGGCCGCCGGCGGCGATGGCACCGCGATGGGCGGCGGCATCGATCCCGCGAGCCAGGCCGCTGACGACGGTGAAGCCGGTGCGTGCGAGAGCGGCGGCGAGCCGTTCGGCCTGAGCGAGGCCGTATCGCGTGGCGTGGCGAGTACCGACAATGGCGACGGCGAGTTCATCTTGTGGGTGGGATGTGCCACGGCGGAAGAGCACGCCCGGGGGATCGTGAATCTTCCGCAGCGGCCTCGGGTAGACGTCGTTCGCTTCGATGAGCACGTCGATCCCATGATCGGCCGCGATCTGCAATTCCAACTCGGCGTTGATTTCCTCGTTCGCCGCCACAATTCGTGAGGCAGTTTTCGGCCCGATACCGTTCACCGCTTGCAACTCATCCTTGCCCGCCGCGAGCACGGCTGCCGGAGTGCCAAACCGCTCCAGCAACGCCTTCCGCAACAACGGCCCCACGCCCGATACCAGCGACAGCCGCACACTTTCGACCAGCTCGGCAGAAAAGGAAGTGTCGGCCATGTGCGTTCCCCTCAGTGAACAAAACAGTTTAAGGGGTACCGTAGGCCGAAGGTAGTCGAAGAGCCGTGCTCAGGGCGAACATCGACGAATCAACGAAATATCTCGCTCACCCCACAAGTGAAGCCGGGTACCACGGGGTCGCCCACGAGGATATCGTTCGCCGTCACAATTTGCACGTTCGTGGGTGATTGATAAACCGTGACCGTTTTCAGCTTAGGATCGACGACCCAAACTGCCAAACAACCCGCGGTGAGCCACGCCTCCACCTTTTCAGAAATCTCTCCCGCGGTATCGCCAGGAGACAGCACTTCCACGGCTAAGTCGGGCGATCCTGGCCAATAAGCTTCCGCTGGCTCGACCTTCGGCAGATGCTCATTCGCAAGGAACGCGAAATCCGGAGCCCGAACAGTGTCCGGATCTCGCTCCAAAAGAAATCCCGTTTCGGCCCCAAAGCATCGACCGAGGTTCTTCGTGCGGATGTATTGCCCCAACAGCGTGCCGATGCCTGCAGCCACGCCTCCGTGCCGCCAACCAGCAGGTGACATCATGCGTAGTTCTCCTGCGACGAGTTCGTACCGTTTGCCCATTCCCATCGGTAGGGCCAGCAATTCGTCTGCCGTAACTAGCGTGGTAGTACTCATGTCGTGATTATACCATATCCGTTGCAAACAGCTATCTATGTAGGCACTAGCCCTCCATCGCCGCCAGCACATCGTCGTTCGCCACTCCGCGCACCAGTTCGACGTGGCCCATGCATGTGGGGAGCACGAAGCGCAACTTGCCGCGTTCCACCTTCTTATCGCGATACATGAGTTCAATGAGTTCATCGCGATCGACCGCTGGCACATCGAGCGGCAGCTTGAAAGCTTCGAGCAACTTGCGTTGGCGCTCGATGAACGTGGCATCGACGCGGCCCAGCCGCTCGGCCAACCGGGCCGCGCACATCATGCCGATCGCCACGCCTTCGCCGTGGAGGAGCTGTTCGTAACCGGTCGCCGATTCGAAGGCGTGGCAGAAGGTATGGCCATAATTGAGGATGGCCCGGAGACCTGTTTCCTCGCGTTCGTCTTGTTCGACAACATCGGCTTTAAGCCGGCAGCAGCGCTCGACGAGGTGGGCGAGCACGTTTGGATCCCGGTCGTTGATCTGGCCGACGTGCGATTCCAGATAGCCGAAGAACGCGGCGTCTTGAATCACGCCGTACTTAACGACTTCGGCCAGGCCGGCGCGGTATTCGCGCTCGGGGAGCGAGCTGAGGACGGCAACGTCGATCAGCACCGCGCAGGGTTGCCAGAACGCTCCGACCAGGTTCTTGCCGCCGGGCAAGTTAACGCCCACCTTGCCGCCGACCGAGGAATCGACTTGCGCTAGAAGGGTTGTCGGGATTTGCACGAAGCGCAGGCCTCGTGTGAAAGTTGCCGCCACGAAGCCGGCCAAGTCGCCAACGACGCCGCCACCCAGCGCCACGATCACCGTCTTGCGATCGGCACCGTGATCGAGCAGCTCTTCCCAAAGTTCAATCGCGACTTCAGGCGCCTTGCTCGGTTCACCCGGCTCGACCTCGAGCACCGCCACATCACAACCGAGCTCTTCCAAAGCCGTGGCAAGCGGTTCGGCATACAGCTCGGCCACGTTGGAATCGGTGATGATGACTGTCTGCGCATCGTCCTGCTCGGCATCGCACAAGCTGGCGGCATGGCACAGATTGCCGCTGCCGATCACGATGTCGTAACTTCGCGGACCGAGATTGACGTGGACGGTAGGCATGGTGGGGTGAAGAGTCAAGAGCTTAGAGTCAAGAGTCAAGAGCTTAGAGTCGAGAGGCAAGAGCCAGAGGAGATCAGGTACGATGCGGGGTACCGTTCAGCTACGGTGTCGAAGTTCTGGCTCTTGGCTCTCGACTCTTAGCTCTTGACTCTCCTCACGCCGTCACCCGGGCGATGTCGTCGGGGGTGATGACGATTCGTCGACAGAAGCCCGTGTGCGTGCGGACGTATTCGAGTTGCGCCGCTTCTCGGGGCGAATCGTGCAGCAACCGCTCGACCCGTCCGCGTTCGTCGGGTTCCCAGTCGTCGTATTCCTCGGGCCACCGGGTTTCGACCTCCACCACAAGCGCTTCACGATACGGATCGAAGGGGTCTGCCATAATGAATTCTTGGGGGAAAAGAAACGGAGAGGTTCTCGCGCGGCAAGGCCCGCAGCACGGATAATTTGCGAAGCGAACCGAGCCTGTTGCCAACCAGCAGACTATTATACTGGACGTTCCATGCCCCCAAAAGCCGATCCCCCCGGGCTGCCAGGGCCGAAGAGTTTTCCTATCGCGTGGGCTTCAGGGTAGGTCCCGCGAGCCGAGTGGGACACAGAATCACCTACTCAGTCTCAACTTCACGAAAAGACCCGCTCGACTCGCGGGACCTACTTATTGCCTGGCTAGCAGCGCCAGCACTTGCGGCAACTCGCGGTAGACGCGGCGGCAATCTTCCCTATAATCCGCCGCTCCCGCTGGTCTGGCGAGCCGAGCCGGAACTACGGCACCCGTTGGTTTGCAAGTGCCGCTCGGCTCGCGGCACCCACTTGGACAACCCCATGCGCAGCATTGCCATCATTAATCAGAAAGGCGGCGTCGGCAAAACGACGACCGCGGTGAACCTGAGTGCCGCCTTGGCGCGGGCTGGGCAGCGTGTCGGCCTGTTGGATATCGACCCGCAGGCCCACGCTTCGCTCCACTTGGGGCTCGATCCGCAACTGCGCGTTCCGACTGTGTACGACCTGCTGACCGACGAAGCCGTGGGCATCGCCGACCTGTGGCAACCGGCCGAACGCACCATCGAGCCGGGCTGCGGCTCGCTCCGCGTGGCGGCCTCGCACATCGACCTGGCCGCCGCCGAGGTCGAACTGGCCGGCGTCGTTGGCCGCGAAGTGATTCTGCGAGACAAACTGGCCGCCGCCGCCGACCAGTTCGATACCATCCTGATCGATTGCCCGCCGTCGCTCGGCATCCTCACGATCAACGCGCTTGCCGCGGTGGACGATGTGTTTCTGCCCCTTCAACCGCACTTCCTGGCGCTGCACGGTTTATCGAAGCTACTAAAAACAATCGGCCTCGTTCACGAACGGCTCAACACGCGGCTCGCGCTGGCGGGCGTCGTGTTGTGTTTGTACGAATCGGGCACGAAGCTGGCGGCCGAAGTAAGCCGCGACGTGGAACAGTTCTTCAAAGAAGCCCGCAAGGGCAATAAAGCGTGGAGCACGGTGCGGTTGTTTGAAACGCGCATCCGCCGGAACATCCGGCTGGCCGAGTCGCCGAGCTTCGGCCAATCGATCTTCGA
>JADZFK010000108.1 GCA_020849945.1 Pirellulales bacterium
ACGATCCGCAATGCCTTTTGGCCCGGCTCGGCCCACTCGCCTTTCCGCACGTACACTTGCACGATCGTGCCGTCGAACGGAGCAACAACGCGCCGCCGTTGGATCTCGGCCCGCGCCGCGTTCAGTTCGGCTTCCTGGGCCTTCAGCTCCAACTCGGCCACCGCTTGCTCGTGATTCGCTTGCTCGGCTTCCAGCCGATTCTTCTGCACGGTCAGCCGCTCCACATCCAACTGCGATTGCGAGACGCTCTTCGCAAACTTCTCGACCGACTCGGTCGAACGTTGCAACTCGGCTTCGGACACTTCGAGCGCCTTACGCGCGTATCGCACACGCACGTCGTTCACTGCTTTTTCTCGGGCGATGGCATACTTGGCCTGCGCCGCGGCAGCGGCCAGCCGCGGCACCGCGTCGTCCAACTGCGCCAGCACCTCTCCCTGCTTCACCCGCTTGCCTTCGCTAGCGGCAACTTGCGTCACCAGCCCCGATTCCTGCGCGGGCACCTCGGCCTCCTCAATCAAACGCAACACCACCGCTTCCACCTCCACGGCACGCGCACTCGGCAACACCGCACACGCAACAAGCAGCACGAGGATCAAACCAACAATTCGATGAACCATTTCTTGTGCTCCGGAAGGCGGTTAGCCGAGGGTGTCTGGGAATCGATTTGTCAGCCCCCGGCTTTGCCGGGGGGCCATTCATCCGCACATTGCAACGGTCCGCCGAACCCCCGGCAAACCCGGGGGCTGAATACTACTCCCCTGCTCCCCTCCTACAAAAACCTCCACCACTCCACAACTGCGTTGCACACATCGTGCAGCCACACGTAACCGAGCGATCGGCGGCCACACGCGATTTGCGCGCGAACCGAAGTGCCCGGGCGAAAGTCGTGGCCGACATGTGTCGCGAAATCGGGCGAATCGAGCGCAACGGTCGCGGGAATCGTTGGCCGTGGGTGGGCGGAGGAACGATCGCGCGGAACGTCGGTCATGCGGCTCACTTCGACGATGCGACCCGTGTGTTGTGTTCGCTCTTCCGAGCTAAGCTGCAACGTCACGCTCAGGTCGGTGTGCAGCGCGTGCTGGGCCGCCAGCACGTAACCAATGCGGTCGCCTGGCACGGCCAACTCCACTTGCCACGGCGACGAAAGATCGGCCACGGTGGCCAGCACATCGCCGCGCTCCACTGGTCTCGCTTGCATTTCGCGCCCAATGTCCCACGTCATCACACGGCCAGCGATCGGGCTTACCACCGTGAGTTGGTTGCGTTCGCGTTCGAGCAGGTCGTGCTCGCGCCGCAGGTTCGTGGCACGCTGCTCCAGTTCACGCTCTTCAGCTGAGAGGCGGTACGAATCGACGGGATCGGCATCGCGCACCCCGCGATTGGTCCGCGTGGCTCGCACCGCATCGAGTTGTCGCTGGGCCGTTTCTAGTTCGCCGTCGACACGCTTGAGTTCCAACTCCAAGGTCGAATCGCGAAGCCGCAGGAGTGGCTGACCGGCCTTCACTTCCGTTCCGTGCGCGACCAGCACCTCTTCGACAATCGCACTCCGCGGCGCGAACGCATGCCGCTCGACGGTCGGTTGCAAAGTGCCCGGCGCCTCGACCGTAAACTCGGCCGGCACCAACACGAGCAAGGCCACCAAGGCCGCCAAGGCGATTGCAATCACCGCTGCGCGAGTCGTGTGCGCGGCGATCCTATCCTTCAACCTGCCGAGCGGTCGCAACATCCAACCAAACGGCAGGCGATCGTACTCCAGCGCGTGGTACAGTGCCGAGGCCGACACCTGCGCCACTTCTACCAGCCGCTCGCGATCCAACTCGCCGGAACTCAAATTGAATTGCTCGGCAATCAGCACAAACCGTGGCCGCGAGTGATCGCTTCGCGTTCGCTGGCGCTGCAAGGCAGAGTCGTCGGCGTGCGTGGTTGCCACGGGTACGCGAAGCGGGATTGCGGCAACGCAACGAGCGTGCGATTCCTCCACGTGCCTCGCGATGGCCTCGGCCACCGGCGGTAGCGCGTCGCACTCGCCGTCCACGTAGGTCGCCGGTTCGTCGGTTCGGCAAATCAGGGTGCCAACTTCCGATAACCGGCGGGCCGCGCTGCTCCGACGCTCCACCTGGCTCACGCCGCTCGCGGCAAGCAGTTCGCATCGCTTGCCACGCATCACCAGCACGCTCAGGCGATCGCACGTCATCACGCGGCGACCTTCGTTGGCAACCGTGTAACCCGTGCTAGGCAGATCGAGCCGCGCGTGCGACTGGCGACTGAACTCGACCAGTGCGCCGCGATCCTGTTCAATATGCCGCAACCGACGAAGTTCGTGAAACGCATGAAAATCGGACGCCAATTCGCACACAGCGGCCAAGAAGTCCTCACGCCCTCGCACCGTGGCCGGGCTTGCGCCGGCGGGAAGCCAAAGCGCAATCACCGCAACCGCCGGGCCGTGGTTTGTTTCTCGTGGCGAAAGGGCCGCGTCCGCGCTCTCTTCGAGGGCAGGCAGATGCACGGGGCCGAGCAACAGAACGTGATCGGTCGGATTCGCCGCCGCCGAATGCTCGTCATTCCGCGTGTGCGGCCCGATGTTCAGCACGCCGCCGGCTGCCATCGCTTCCCGCAGCATCGATTCGTGTGCCCGGCGCGCCGACTCGGTGCGAAGGTCGTCGGCCCCCATCTCGCCACGCATGGCAACGGGATCGAACGAATGGCCCGCGCGCAGCCACGCCACGCCCCCCGCGGCCGAAAGCACGCGCAGGCAATCCTCGATCAGCGAACGATAGAATTCGTGCGGCGCGATCGGCGAACGAGCCAACTGCCCCAGCTCGGAGAAAACTTCTTCCAACTCTTGCCAAGCAGCTAACTCGCGCGAAGCACCGCCCGTCGAAGTGGGGACAGCCATATTCTTCAGTATATCTACGCCAGCGAACGCCGCTTGCATTTGGCTCGCTGGCAGTGCATTCATCGTGCAGAAAATATGACAGCAGGGGGGAAAGTTATACCGATTGCAGCGGTCGTAACGAAAACTCTGATGGGGCGAACTCTACCTGCCGATGAATCAGTAACGATTCCCCGCGGAAGATGCCGCACACGCTGCGCTGCCATACCTCTCGCCGTCCGGGTTGACCGGTATCGTTTAACCGGAGCCAACGACGATGGCATGGTGCGCGTTATGATACCGTCGCCAATGGCTCGGGTTAACCGACTCATGCGTTGAAACTCAACTCGCCTGGCATGCACAACCGCTTTCGCAAAGTTCCGACGCTGCTCCTTGCCGCCTCGATGCTGCTGCCAGGCGGCTGCGCGCACAACGGCCCCAAGCAGTTCCAGGCCTGTATGCCGACGGGTACCTATGAGAAGGTGGCCTCCGAGATCGAGTACCCGGCCGAATCGGGCTGCACGCAAAACGCAGCCGACGAATCGCTCGCTTCGCCCCATCCATGGACGATTGCGAACGAAGGCACGCCCGATTATTGGGATATGTCGCTCGAAGAAGCGATCCAACTGACGATGCAGAATTCGCGCGTGCTGCGCGATTTGGGTGGGTCGGTCGTGCGCGCGCCCGGCGCGATACGCACAGCGCTCGACCCGGCCGCGGCCGAAACCGATCCGCGAACCGGCATCGAGGCGGCTCTCAGCCAGTTCGATGCGCAGTTCCTCACCAGCACGTACTGGGAGAAGAATCACCGCGCGCTCAACAACGAATTCTTCGGCGGCGGCACGCGCAAGTTGTACCAAGACGCCGGCGTGTTTCAGGCCGCGCTCACGAAAACGGCCGTCACCGGGTCTCAATTCACCGTTCGCCACAACGTCGATTACGACGCCAACAACGCGCCGGGCAACCTGTTCGATAGCGCGTGGAACTCGAACGTGGAAATGGAAATTCGCCATCCGTTGTTGCAAGGCAGCGGCACCGAGTACAACCGCATCGCGGGACCGCAGGCGACGCCCGGCGTGTATAACGGCGTGCTAATCGCTCGACTTAACGCCGACGTGGCACTCACCGATTTCGAAATTGCCGTGCGCGACCTCGTCAGCAATGTCGAGAACGCATACTGGGATTTGTACTACGGATACCGCGTCCTGGATGCCCGCGTGAAAGCCCGTGACGGCGCGCTGGATACCTGGCGAAAAATTCACGCCCTGTACGAAGTCAATCGTCGCGGCGGCGAAGCCGAGAAGGAAGCACAAGCCCGCGCCCAATACTTCGCCTTTCAGCAAGACGTGCAGAACGCGCTCAGCGGCGAACCTTACGAACAATCACGCAATTGGAACGGCTTGCCAAGCGGCGCGTTCCGCACAACCGGCGGCGTGTTGCTGGCCGAGCGACGATTGCGGTTGCTCATGGGCATGCCGCCGAGCGACGGCAAGCTCTTGCGGCCAACCGACGAACCGCTGGCCGCCAAAGTGGATTTCGATTGGAACCAAGTGACCATGGAAGCGAGCACGCGGCGCGCCGAACTGCGCCGGCAGAAGTGGCAAATACGACGACGCGAGCTTGAACTGATCGCGAGCAAGAACAACCTGCTGCCCCGGCTCGACGGCGTGGGCCGTTACCGCTGGCGCGGCTTCGGCGACGACCTCTTCCCCGTTGGAGCGCCGCCCGCGGCACCGAACTCACAGTTCGATAGCGCGTACGACAACCTCACCTCAGGCCGATTCCAAGAATGGCAGTTGGGCTTCGAACTGAGCATGCCGCTCGGGTTCCGGCAGGCGCATGTGGCCACTCGAAACGCCGAGTTGCTGCTGGCCCGCGAGCGGGCCGTTCTACGCGATCAACAACGCGAAATCATTCACGAAGCCGCCGACGCCGTTTCGGAAATGGATCGGGCGTATGCCGTGCTGCAAACGAGCTATAATCGGCTAGCCGCCAATCGCGATCAGTTGGGAGCCGTTCAGGCCGCTTACGAAAACGACAAGGTGCCGCTCGATCTGTTTCTCGATGCCCAGCGCCGCGTGGCCGATGCCGAGACCGATTATCACTTGAACCGCTCGCGCTACTCGCTGGCGACCAAAAACGTTCATTTTGTGAAAGGCACCCTTCTCGAGTACGACGGCGTGTTCCTTTCGGAAGGCCCGTGGCCATGCGAGGCCCACGAGAACGCCGCCGAGTTGGAAGCGATGCGAGGCCGACCGAAACCGTTGAACTACGCCTCATCTCGGGCCGCAGTGGTGAGCGCGGGCGTTTACGATCAACACGGTAGCGGCGTAGTGTCTTGCCAGCCGGGCGAGCTTTCAACGAGGCAGCAAGAGTCCGACGTGGCACCGAGTGATGTGATCCCCCTACCAGCGCCGGGAGACGGAGCAGGCCCCGCAAATGCGAATCCGCAATCGCAGGCAGGCCCGTCGATGCGGGTGATGCAACCGGCGGCCGTGCTCGTGAAGCCGACAGCGCCGCCAGATCAGCATTCGATCGCGGAACCTCCGCGGGAAGTCATCGGCGCGATCTACCAAGAGGCGGCGAGCACCTCATCGGCCCCCGAGGTAACTTTGAAACCGGGCCAAATGCTGGAGTCCACTCGGCAAGAAGTGGCACCGCCAGCCGCCCCGCTGCGGCTACCGCCCACCGATTTGCGCTGAGGGAAACGGCCGAAACCGGCTCGACAGCATCGGCGTTC
>JADZFK010000109.1 GCA_020849945.1 Pirellulales bacterium
ACAAATGATCCCCCAGGGGAAGAAGGTCGAACAGATCGAAGCCGCCATGGCCAAGTTGCTGGCCGACCTTTCGCAACGCGGGTTCTATGGCGAAGCCGTCCTGACGCTCAGCGTCCAGGATGGCGTGATCCAGCACATCCGCGTGGCGATGGAGAAATTGATTAAGTAACAGGCGTAAGTCGTTAGTCGTTAGGCGTTAGGCGTTTGTCTTCCACGGCCACGTTACCCAACGACTAAACAACTAACAACTAACGACTAACGACTACAACCGGTATCCCAGCGGGTTCGCTTCGGCGAATATCGCAAAGAGCCTATCGAAGGACCAACATGGTCCATCGGTAGGCTTTTTTTGTTGATGCACTACGTGTCGAACCAACGCCTTGCTTTGCAGTCGGCGAGCTTGCTTGTCAAGGCTGCCGAGCGTCCAGCACTCACCAACCTTACGGAGGCAATCATGTCTGAACTCTTGCAGGAATTTGTGACATCGACGAGCGAGCGACTGCGGGTAGACCGCGCCGCCGGTGTGATTCGTGGCGTCAAGCTTTTGGGCCTGGCCTCGCGCAATGGGCGACGGTATTGCGAGGGCGCTTTGCAAGAGGCGATCGGCCTGTACGAAGGCGCGAAGGTCAATGTAAACCACCCCAAAGGTCATCCGCTCACCCCACGCGATTACCAAGATCGGCTTGGCGTCGTTCGTGGCGTGCAATTCCGGGCCGGCGAAGGGTTGTTCGGCGACCTCCACTACAACCCGCGGCATGCACTTTCCGAGCAGCTCGTGTGGGATGCCGAACATGCGCCGCAAAACGTGGGTATGTCGCACAATGTGCTGGCTCGCACGAAGCAAGTCGATGGCGAAACGATTGTCGAGACAATCACGAAAGTGCAGAGCATCGATCTGGTGGCCGATCCGGCAACGACCAGCGGACTGTACGAACAGGAAGGGAGTCAAGAGCGGAGAGACAAGAGTCAAGAGCCAGTAAAAGGCACGGCTCGTCCGGCTCTGGACTCTCAGCTCTTGTCTCTTGACTTACTCACGCTTGAGGAGCTTCGGTTGCATCGGCCCGATTTGGTTGGCGAGATCGAGCGATTCCGAGAGGAAGAGTTCACCAAGGTTCGCCGCGCATTGGATGAAGCCACAAGCTGTGCGGCGGCGGCGAAACGGCGCAGCCGCGCGTTGGAGTTGTTGCAAGAGCACGGCCTGCCATTGCCGGGCGGGGAAGGCGACCCGACCCGTTCGTTGGTGAGTCCGCAATTTTTCGAGTCGCTCATGATGGCGGCAGACGATGCGCAGCTCGAGCAACTTGTCGAGGAGCGAGCGGCATTGGTGAAGTCTGCCTCGCGGTGGGCCGAGAGCGGCCCGGCCCATGTTGGTCGGCCAAAGGCCAAAGGCCAACATGCGATCTTCGCGGCAACGCAATTGCCGCCGGTTCGCACGGCCGCCGAGTTCGCGGCGGCATTGCGGAGTTGTTGAACCGCGTTGGGGCATGTCCCCCATGGTGATGGGTGACGCCCCAACTGTTCCCGTCCCGTCCAGTCCTTCTTTCCCACCCTTTTTTCAGAGGAGATGTTTCTTATGGCAAACACCATGCGATGGCGCTACGGGGAAACGAACCCCGTGATGTTACCGGTCGACTCGGCGACGGTTATTGAAATTGGCGATTTGGTGTACCTCGATGTGGATGATGCGAAACCGGCCTCGTCTCAAACCGACCAAGGGACCGAACTGGCCAATCAGCAGTTCTTTCACGACTTGTTTGCGGGCGTTGCCATGCAGGCCTCGCGAAGCGGCGATACCCAACCGATTCGGGTGGCTTCCACGGGCGTGTTCGAGTTCGATTGCCTGAGCACCACGCTCGAAGTGGGCGACATGCTTAGCTCCGACGAAAACGCCGGCGGTACCGCGCTGCTGAACCAAACGGTCGCGAAGGTGACGAACATCAACGCCGCGATCGGTCGCTGCGCCAAACGGCTCAACCCGGCCGGGACGCGCGTGTTGGTCGATGTCGTCGGCACGGTGCTACGTGGCGGGCCGCAGGCCATTTTGTAACGTGGCACGGACTTGAGTCCGTGTGAATTGAAAACTTGACGGACTGAAGTCCGTCCCACGATTTGATTACTCGTACTACGACAGGAGCATGTTCCCAATGACCTTAAAATATCGAGAACTGAAACGGCGTTACGACCTGGACGGCGGCGAACGAACGGTGTCGCATCTTTCCGAGGCGTTGCGCGAAAAACATTTGAAGCCCGAGGACTTCAGCATCCGAGACCTGGCCGAGGCCCTGGTGCCCGATGGGCACGAATGGGTTCGTCGGCTCGACCCGCGGAGCGGCGGCAGCGTGAGCGTGATGGAATCGAGCGGCGGCGTCGACGTGACCGCGTTCCTCAACATCGCGGGGCAGTTGATCTACTCCAAGATCATGGAAGCGTACCAGCAAGAAGCGTTTGTCGTTTCGAAGCTGGTGGAAACGATTCCCACCCGGCTCGATGGCGAGAAGATTCCCGGCATTTCGCGGGTGGCCGATACGATTGAGGAGATCGGCCCCGGCATGCCGTACCCCCACCTGGGCTTCGGCGAGGACTACATCGAAACGCCCTCGACGACCAAGCGTGGGTTCATCGTACCGGTCACGAAGGAGGCGATTTTCTTCGACCGCACGCACCTCATCCTGAGCCGAGCAGCCGAAGTGGGCGAAATTCTTGGCCTGAACAAGGAGAAGCGACTGCTCGATCTCGTGATGGGCGTGACGAACAACTACAAGTGGAAAGGCACGGCCTACGGCACGTACCAAACCAGTACGCCGTGGATCAATTCGTTGTCCTCGAACGAACTGGTGGATTGGATGAACGTGGACAAGGCCGAGCAGTTGTTCGCCGATATTTTGGACCCGAACACGGGCGAGCCGGTGCTAGTGCGTGGCACGACCGTGCTGGTGATGCCGGCCTATCGCCACGCGGCCCATCGGGTCTTCGCGGCGGCGGAGCTGACGTTCACCGCGGCGGGTTCGAGCACGGCAACCGTGGCCGCGAACCC
Organism: Pirellulales bacterium; assembly: GCA_020849945.1. Taxonomy (GTDB): domain Bacteria; phylum Planctomycetota; class Planctomycetia; order Pirellulales; family Lacipirellulaceae; genus JABDGM01. The sequence goes on from JADZFK010000109.1 coordinate 3,035, forward strand.
CTTGAGCGGGTATCGCGTGTACGATAGCCGGCTTGCGTATCGGCGGCTGATCGCCGCGGGCGTTGCCGCGGCAACCGCCAAGAAGTACTGGTTCATCGGCGATTTCCGCCGCGCGTTTGCCTATATGGAGAACTGGCCGATCACGGTCACGCAAGCGCCGCTTGGCAGCGAGGCCGAGTTCAACAACGACATCGTGCTGCGGTTCAAAGCCAGCGAGCGCGGCGCGGCGGCGGTACTCAATCCGCGGTACGTTGTGAAGAGCACGGGCTGATTTCTGGGCAGTGGTCGAGGGTCGAGAGTCGAGGAACGAAGGGGCCTCGCTCTCGGCCCTGGCCCGGCCCCGCGGAGGCACTCATGATTCTTGCCACACCCTTGCAAGATGCGGCGCGCCGAAACCACGTCGTGACGTTGATGGCGCGCCTGGTCGATCGCGACGGCGTCTGCCTGACGCCGCGGCGTGTGCAAACGATCGACGTTTCGTTGCATCAAAAGGATGCCGATGGGGCGAACGCTGGGATCGATCGGGAGATTCAACCGGCCCATGCAGTGGACCCCAACGCGCTGTTGTCTCGTTCGCTCTGCCAAACAGGCGGTTGGCGGGTGGATGATGTTGGGTTCAATTTCCGCCATCGTGTTGAGATTCCGGCCGATGCGGTGCGCGAAATAACAATCGGCACGTTTCTTGAGGTGCGATTTCACATTTTGTTAACTACGGGCGAGCACGTGATCGTCCGGTTTCAGCTGAGAAAGGCGTAGCGATGACCGACCTTGAGCAAATCCAAACGATCCGCAGCCAGGCCCTTGCGCAGTTGGTCGAGTTGCGGGCCGACCCGAAGCCCAGTTATTGGATCGATGGCCAGCGTGTGCTGTGGCAAGAGTATGCCACCTCGTTGGAGCGAACGGTGGATTGGTGCGATCAGAAGCTCCGCGAGAGCGAACCGTTCGAGGTCCGCTCGCAGGCGGTTACGTAGTTTGCTTTGAGAGAATCAGGAAGCAGTCGAAGGGTTGTTCTTCGGCGAGGTACAGAGAATCACGCGAGAAGCGTGACCGAGCGTATTACTTAATTTCAACCAGCGAGGATGCCATGCCAACGCCAACGACCGATTTCTCGATATTCGACGGCCAGGAGATTGTTTCTTACTGGCCGACGGTGGGTGAGGAGGTGACGGGAATCCGCGCTGTTCGTCGGCCGCTGACGCGCTCGGCCCAGCGTAACGTGGAGCGGTACGTGGAGCTACAACCGACGGACGTTGTGTTTCACCTGGACGGAGCCCCCCTGGCCACCACGAGCCTTGCGATGGGAGATACGTTGCAAGATGAAAGCAGTCAATCGTACGAAGTTCTTTTTGTGGAACGTCAAACGTTGAAGAACTCGGTCGTGGTCGTGGGTCGCCAAACGTGAGCCGAATGGCACGTGCGGCTGGGGCGGCCAGAACCTAGCTCGGCCATTTTGGCCGGGAAAGAACGATTGAAGGAAACACAGAGATTTCAGGTACGGCCATCCGACCCGAAACGGTTCGGTTCTATGTATTCCGCGAAGGGATGCAACATGATTTGCTTGTAGATGGCGATGGCTTGGCGGACCTCGGTGAGCGCGATTCGCTCATCGATGGCATGGGCCAATCGGATATCGCCTGGGCCGAGGACGATGGAGGGGAAAAGGCCGGCGGTCCAGGCGGCGTCGGTGCCGTAGGGCATGCCCTGAAGGTGTGCGTGGTTGCCGATTGTTTGTTGGCAAATGGAAAGCACGTCGCGTGAGAAGGATGATTGAGGATCGGTGTTGAGTGGCGGCGACAGCAATTGAGGCTCGCTGTGGGAGATGTTCCACGGGAGGGCGCTCAGTTCATCCATGATGGTTTCTCTCTCGGCAGCGGAATCCATTCCGGGTGAGACGCGAACATCGACGGCAATGGCACACTGCTCGGGGATTGCATTACGGGTTTGTCCGCCGGCGATTTTCGTCACGGTGATGGTCGTTGCGCTCGTCAGGGAACAGGTCGGCCGCGATTGGAGCTTTTCCTGTCGTCGTTGCAAGGCGCGGATCACCTCGACCATACCAGAGATTGCGTTGACGCCTAGTTCTGGGCATCCGGAGTGCGCGCTGCGGCCATGCACGGTGATGTCCCAGCGGGCGATGCCCTTGTGCTGAGGAACGGGGTTTAGCTGCGTCGGTTCGCCAAAGATGCCGTATGCGAACTGTTTATCTGTCGTTCGCAGGAATTCGCGAATACCTGTTTGGGCATATTCTTCGTCGGCGGCACAAACGAGGACGATGGTCCGAGGCGGCGAGATGGATTCTTCGACGATTTCGAGCAATGCGAGCACCATTGCGGCAAGGCTTGCTTTATCGTCGCTGGAGCCTAGGCCTATTAGTTCGCCGGATTGCACCACGGGGTGGAAGGCGCGGTCCTGCCAACCGCAAGCGGGTACGGTATCCATATGCGATTCAAAGAGAGCGGCACGCCGATCGGCTCTGCCAGGAAGTGTGAGAACCAATGATTCGTGAATCGGGCTGGAAGGGAGACGCCTCCTCGTTACGCTCGATGCGTGAGGCGCGAACAGTTGTTCTATGTGTTCGATGACTTTTCGTTCAACGGGTTCGGTGTGCGGATAGTCCTTCCCCATTGGGTTAACGGAATGGATGCGAACCAGCGACGTTAGCAGTTCGTCGCTACGTTGCTGGCGGGAAGAAGGGGTGTTCATAGGGATACGATTGAGCTTGAGGGGGAAAAGGGGGGCAGGACCCATTTTGCACACACAACGAGTCTTGACCCCTTGTTCGTCTCGTGGTGAGAAATCCGGGTTAGTCCAAGAAAGGATGTCGCACTTGGTTGGCTTTGCGGTATTCACCTGGTGTTTCGCCGATGGTGTGTCGGAAGAGGGTACCCATGTGTTCCGAGTGTTCAAAGCCGGCGAGTTCGGCGATTTTGGGTAGCGGATGATCGGTATTGATGAGCAGGGATTTTACACGTTCGAGGCGTAGTCGGCTGATTTCTTCCCTGGCGGATTTTCCGAAGACGCTGGAGAAGCGGCGGTCGAGCGTACTGCGAGAGAGCCCGGTGTGCTGCAGCACATCTTGGACGTTGATGCCATCGCAGGCATGCTCGCGGATGAACCGCATGGCCGCTGCCATTTCGCGATCATTGACGGCCAGCGTATCGGTGGAGCGGCGAGCGACGACGCACAAGGGATCGATGGTCGAGGTGCCGCTCAGGGAGATTTCTCCGGCCATCATTTGATCCAGCAGGGCCGCCGCCCGATAGCCGATATGGACGGTGTTCGAGTGGACGCTGCTCAATGGGGGATCGGATAGCTCGCACAGCACTTCATCGTTATCGACTCCGACGACCGCGACATCGTCTGGGACATTGATTTGGCAATCGCGGCATGCATTTAGCAGGGTGTGTCCCTGATCGTCGTGGCATGCCATGATGCCGACGGGTTTGGGGAGTTGAATCACCCACTGAGCAATGCGGTATTGTTCCTCGTCCCAGCTTTTTGCGACTTTTGCAGTGGTATCGCGTGGGTAGTTGCTGAACGAGAAGCCGTTCTCTTGGACGATCCGCTCAAGCTCATGGGCTCGCAAATCGAGGAAGCGATACTGTCCGGTCGCCACGCCACAGAAAGCGAAATGGTGGAAACCGCGTTCGCGTAAGTGAGCGAAGGCCATGCGGGCCGCCACTTGGCTGTTCAGGCCGACCAAAGGAATTTGTGAATCGGGAACCGCGCCGCGCAAGTCGATGGCGGGCAAGCCCGTGGCAAGGATTAGTTTTTCGGTTGCCGGCTCGGTGATTCGCGCAAGGATGCCATCGCCCTTCCACTTGCGCAACCACAGAGGGGGCGGTGCTTCGATCCCATGCGGCTCGAAGTAGACCGACCACGGGCGGTGCGTGTGCGTGTACGCGGAGATACCGCGCAATAACCCTCGGCCATAGGCTCGAGAAGTTTCGATCAACAAGGCCACCTTACAACGTTTGCGCATGAGCGGCCTACAGAAGGACAGAAAAGAGGTGCATGGACGATTTGGCTATTGAACCGTGAGAACAAAGCTCGGAAGCCGGGCAGGCAATTGTGACGTGGGTAAGGCTGCCCGGGCATTCGTGGTGAAAGGCCAGGCAGCCATCGGCGGAGGCGGAGACGTCACCCGCCGAGTTCCGGAACGCCTTGATGCGGGTCGCGGTTATTTTAACGATTTCCCGAGTTATACCGGCGGAAAAAGAGCCTTTGCAACTCACAAAGAGCGAGTTTCAGCAGGTCATAGATTCTCGTGAGGAAAATGTTTTGGATGCTGAGGAATAGATTCCGTGACGCGATAGAAAATCACAATTACTCTGTATTTTGGCCCAGTACCGCACTTTCTGAGGAGGGTGGTTTAGGCTATATCTCAGCACCTGCCCTGGAGTGGGTAGCGGTTCAAGCAAGGCCAAGAATCTAGCAACCGCCGAACTCTCCCCCAACCCCTCCCTAATAGGGAGGGGAGTTCTGAGACAAAGGCGATCGCGGTAATCGTATTAGGAGGTTTTGAATCTTGACTCGCGCTAGGGATGAAGACAATCGTGGACTCGTGCATGGGGAGCTGCCGAAGCAAGCGGAGGGGCGCTTGCCAGGCCCCCATTGCCACTGGCCGAGCGGAGATGGAATCGCTAGGGAGACGAGCGTTTCATCGGGCCGAGGGCTTGCCTCTATCGAGACGGTTGAAGAGTTAGAGGAACGACTGAGTGCCCCCACGGATTTCGTGATCGAAGCGATGTCTCGCGTGGAAGGCGACATCATGGTTCTTGGGGTGGGCGGAAAGATGGGGCCGACGTTGGCTCGCATGGCAAGGCGAGCCTCCGACCTGGCGGGGCGCGCGCGTCGGATTATTGGAGTATCGCGGTTTTCATCGGCGCGCGTGCGCGAATCACTGGAATCGCACGGCATCGAGACCATCGCGTGCGATCTGCTCGATTCGCATTCGATCGCTTCACTTCCCAAGACGGAAAACGTGATCTTCATGCCCGCCATGAAGTTTGGCTCCACCGGCCGGGAAATCGATATGTGGGCTACCAACTGCTGTTTGCCCACCGTGGCTTGCCAAGTGTTTCGCGATAGCCGTATCGTGGTTTTCTCGACCGGAAATGTGTACGGCTTATCGCCGATCTCGCTTTCTGGTTCGGTGGAAACGGCCGCCTTGAACCCCGTTGGCGAATACGCGATGACCTGCCTGGGTCGAGAGCGGGTGTTTCAATACCACAGCCAAGTATTGAAGATTCCCGTAGCGATCTTGCGTCTGAATTACTCTTGCGAATTGCGGTATGGCGTCTTTGCAGACCTGGCGGAAAAGGTGTGGCAAGGGCAAGTGATCGACCTGACCATGGGCTACTTCAATGCCATTTGGCAAGGTGATGCGAATGCCATGGCCTTGGCATCGTTGGAGAAGACCGCATCCCCGCCGTTCGTCATGAATATCGCGGGGCCCGAACAGCTCAGCGTGCGGCAGGTCAGTAGTGCGTTTGGTAAACTGCTCGGCAAAGTCGTAAGGTTTTCGGGAGAGGAAGCGTCCGATGCAATCCTCAGTAACGGAGAGCTAGGGTACCGTTTATTCGGCCCCCCGCGACACCGCGCGGAGGAGTTGATTCAGGCCGTGGCGGCTTGGATACAACGCGATGGCGTGCTCTTGGGAAAACCAACGCGGTTTGAATCGCGTGATGGTAAGTTCTGATTCGGTGGTCCAAGCTTTGTGGCCGGTATCGTTCCATGCGATCTTCCGCTTACGCCCTGCTTCGCCAAGGTGGATTCATTCCTGCCGTACCGTTGGCATTGAATTCACATCGCCGATTTGACGAAAGTCGCCAGCGTTCGCTCTTGAGCTACTACATAGCGTCCGGGGTCGATGGATTAGCGGTGGGCGTCCATACAACCCAGTTTGAGATACGAGATCCTGGGCATGGGCTTTACCGACCTGTTCTATCGCTTGCTGCGGAGGTCATGCGTGACGCCGACCGCGACAGGCCCATCCCCTTGATACGAATTGCCGGGGTGTGCGGCGGCACACGGCAGGCGATCGAGGAAGCGAGCTTGGCATGCGAGCTTGGTTACCACGCGGGCTTGCTCAGTTTGGCCGCACTAAGTGGGGCATCGGAAGACGAACTCGTACGCCACTGCCAGGCAGTCGCCGAAGTCATTCCGATCGTGGGCTTCTACATGCAACGGGCCGTGGGAGGTGTGCGTCTACCTTATTCATTTTGGCGACGGCTCGCCGAGATCGAGAACCTGGTTGCCGTTAAAATTGCCCCCTTCAATCGTTACGACACGATCGACGTGGTACGAGCGATCGTCGATGGCGGCCGAGACGATGTCGCGCTCTATACGGGCAACGATGATCATATCCTGCTCGACTTGCTCACACCATTTCGATGGAACGCGGCCGACGGGCAGGCGGCGTGCCGGCGTATTGTCGGTGGCCTGTTAGGCCATTGGGCCGTGTGGACGCACACGGCAGTCGAGCTGTTTCGTCGTTGTCGCGAGCTAGCCGATCGTGATGCCCCGATACCGAGCGACTTGTTGGCAACGGCCCATGCCGTGACCGACTGCAATGCCGCGTTCTTCGATGTGGCAAACGACTTTCGCGGTTGTATCGCGGGGATTCACGAAGTGCTGCGCCGCCAAGGATTGCTAGAAGGCACGTGGTGCCTCGATCACGACTCGTCGCTCAGTCGCGGGCAAGCGGAAGAGATTGATCGGGTCTATCGCCTTTACCCCCACCTCCATGACGATTGTTTCGTTTCGTCGAACCGACATCTCTGGAATTGCTAGATACGTTCGTGCTACAGTGCTAAGACTTAAAGCCTATCCCAGAACCGTCCACCGAAAGGGGGACAGGCACATTTTGCTACGCGGACTCCGCAAAATGAGCCAGTCCCCGACGGTTCTGGGATAGGCTCTTATTCACCACGACGACACGACGGGCACGACGGGCGAAACAAGACAGGAGAGGATAACAGGATCGGCCGGATGGACCAGATGGACGGAATCGAGCCGTTCGCGGGCGACTGTAGGATTTCTTTCCGACATCCGCTATCCGCACCTTGACTGAATCGCGAAGCCACACCACAAAGAGCGAAGTTTAACCACGAAGACCACAGCGCAAGCTGCGCCCCCAACCCAATTGATTGAACAGGAAGAAACAGAATGAACGGAGTGGAAGGCACAAGCGGGGCTGCATCGCAACTCGTTACGGGTCAGTAATTTCTGTTATGCGGTGCTTGAGAGCGACTGAGTCGTTTAACCCGGAGCCAACGGCGACGGAAATAACCACACCGAGCGCCGTCGCCGTTGGCCTCGGGTTAAACAAGAACGTTTCAATCCTGACCGCGAGAGGCATAACTCGGTGAACTCTGTTTCCTCCTGTTCAAGATATTGGGTAGCGGGCGCGGTCGGCGCTGTGTTCTTTGTGGTTTATCACCCTAGCGCGGCAGTATGAAGCGACGCTTTTATGATGCACAACTTGCCATGTTGGTTTCTTGCGTTTGTGTCACCGCTCTTCGGGGCCAATGTTGCTCCGCTGCTGTACGCCTTTCCGCCGGATTCCAGTCAGTCGCTCGAACGGACGTGCTTTCAAACCGCCGTGGCGTGGCGTGAGCAATGCAATCTGCGGTCGGATGTTGCCATCGTTTACGGTATCGACGACGAGTTGCCGGCCCGCATTCAATCTTGGCGTGATCGCGGCTACCGCATTCATGTGATGACCGGCGTTTCGTGGGGGTCGTATCAAGACTACCTCGATGGCCGCTTCGACGGCGTCCACCACGAGGACGAAGCCCAGACCGATCGCGAAGGCCACAAAATTAGCCATGGTGGCGACGTCTACTACATGTGCCCCGGCACGAACTTCGGCAATTTCCTCTGCCAAGGTATTCAGCGCGCCCTCGATGCCGGTGCTGAAGCCGTGCATCTCGAAGAGCCCGAGTTCTGGGTGCGTGGCGGCTATTCGGCGGGCTTCCAACGCGAATGGCGATCCTATTACGGCGAAGCGTGGCAGCCGCCTCACACCTCGGTTGATAGCCAGTGGCGCGCATCGAAGCTCAAGTACTTCCTCTACCGCCGCGCACTAGAGCAAGTGTTCGATTACGTGCAAGCCTACAACGAGCACACCGGCCGCAAGGTCCGCTGCTACGTCCCCACGCATAGCCTGCTCAATTACGCGCACTGGCACATCGTCAGCCCCGAATCGAGCCTCGCCCGCCTCAAAGGCTGCGATGGCTACATCGCCCAGGTGTGGACCGGCACCTCGCGCACGCCCAACGTTTACCGCGGCCAACGCCGCGAGCGGACCTTCGAAACGGCCTTCCTCGAATACGGCGTGATGCAGAATCTCGTTCGCGCCACGGGCCGCGGCGTTTGGTATCTCAACGACCCGGTCGAAGACAACCCCGAGCACGATTGGGACGACTACCGCGTCAACTGGGAATCCACGCTCACGGCCTCGCTTTTCCAGCCCGAGGTGTGGCAATACGAAGTCGCTCCGTGGCCCGAGCGGGTTTTCGGGGGCAAGTACCCCAACCGGTCGAACTCGCAAGAGAGAGTGCCGATCCCGCCCGACTACGCCACCGAACTTCAAACGGTGATGAACGCGCTCAACGACATGGACCAGAAACGTATCGAGTGGGACTGCGGCACGACGGGCGTCGGAGTCCTCGTCAGCGATTCGCTGATGTTCCAGCGAGGCGAACCTGTGTCGAGCGATCCCCACTTGAGCCACGTCTACGGCCTCGCCCTGCCGCTGCTCAAACGCGGCACGCCCGTCACACCCGTGCAATTGGAGAACGTTACCGTCCCCAACTATCTCGATGGCTTTCGCGTGCTCGTGCTCAGCTATCATGGCCAAAAACCACTAACTCCCGAGGTCCACCAGCCGTTGGCCGACTGGGTTCGCAACGGCGGCGAACTCGTCGTTGTGGATAACGACCGCGACCCTTACAACAAAGTCCGCGAATGGTGGAACACCGGTTCGCGCCGCGATGCCACGCCGCGCGAGCACCTGTTCGAGTGCCTTGGCATCACCGGCAACAACCAACCGCAAGAAGCTGCCGTCACCCGCGTCGGCAAGGGCGGCGTTCTTTGGCTGCAGGAAGACCCCGCCCGACTCGCCGCGAATTCGGAAGGCGATGTTCGCTTTGCCGCCGCCGTCAAGAAAGCGGTTATCGCCGGGGGCGCAACTTGGCGCGAAACCAACTACCTGCTCCTCCGCCGCGGCCCCTACCTCATCGGCGCCGGTCTCGATGAATCCGTCGCTGGGCCACCAAAAACACTTACGGGCCGCTTCGTCAACCTGTTCGACCCACAGCTCCGCGTGCTGCACGCAGTCACGCTATCTGCCGGCACGCGCTATTTTCTGCTCGATCTCAACTCGACCCGCGATGACTCGCCGCGCGTCCTGGCCTCGGCCTGCAAAGCGCTGCCCAAGACAAACGGCGCCACAAATCAAATCACCCTCACCATCGAGGGCATCGCCGGTACGCCCGCCGTTGTGCTGCTACACGCACCCACACCACCCGCCGAAATCACCTTCGCCGGCCAGCCGTTGAAAGACTTCACGTACGCCCCGGCCGATAAACTCCTCTGGCTCCGATTCACCAACGAAGCCAACGCCCGCGAACTAACGGTGCGATAAGAACGTGTTTCAAAGCTGGTTTGGAAGCCTCTCCCAAAGCGAGAGGGAGCGTTCTGAAACAGCATCTTAGTGCTTTGAGAACCGTTCTAATTTGGTTCAACTCGACACAAACCATTTGCAGTAAGTCGGTTGTGTCGAGTCGAACCCAAACATGGAATACTGACAAATCGCTAGATTCACTCTCATCAAACCGTGCACTACTTCTTCGAAACGGGTGCCTTTCGCCGCTGCGGAAACATTACGAAAACGCCAATGAGCCCAAGCGCAGCGCACGTCGGCTCGGGGACGACCATGATCAAGGGGTTGTAATCGAAACCCGAACTAGCGGTGATCACCACATCGGGTAGGAAATTGCCGGCCGCGTCACGGGGCGTTATAGCGATGAGGCTGAACGAGTGGCCAAAGGAGGCGGTCGAGGTGTTAGGAAGGCCAAATCCGCTGCCATGCCCGGTGGCATGGACCGACAAGCTTACATTGATGAAATGAGTGGCTGCCCCCGGCAGTTGCTCATTTTTTCCATAGGACAGCGTACCTGTTTGATTGCTGGAACCTCCAACCAAGAAGTTGCCATTTTGGTCGGTCGCAAAGAACTCAGCACTGCCGGTAGCATCGCCGCTCTTCGACCCGCTGAAATTAAACACGAACTCCACGAAAACATCTTCCGGAGTGTTTGTATAGTGCAGTTCATCTTGCCAGCCGGCATACGCACCCCCGCCGTTGGTAACGTACTGGCCATCGTCGCCCGAGCCTCCCGTGGCTGTTGCAAATGCCTTTGCGCTAAAACCGCCGCCGAACGTGTGCGTGAGCGTGGCATAGGCACTGGCACTGCCACCGTTGGGGTTGTTGTAACTCGCGCTCGCGGTGGTGAAGCCAAGTTGTTCATCGAAATCGCCGTCACCACTTTCGACTTCACTGGCACCGGCAATAACCGTGGCGAGAACCGCCGCCTGAAGCTGTGAACTTGAGAGAAACAACACCACTGCGAGAGTCAATCCAATTAGGCGGACCATCATCTGATTACTTTCTCTGAAAGGTTAAAGTGTTTCCTGCCAGTTACGTTAGCGCTTTGAGAACAACAAATGGATGAACCACTACCCACCAGGGTGGATCATATTACCCCTGTTTGTAATTGTCAAACCAGTAGTGTCCCAACGTGTTGACGTTGATTGGTTGTAAGTTGTTGTCGGTTTGTGATTTACGAAGATCCAAGACCTGCTTCGATTTGAAATTGGTAGGGCCAAAATAGGGAAGGAAAAGAGGATATGCTGGCTCCGATTCACCAACGAAGCCAACGCGCGCGAACTTACGGTGCGATAAGGCATTGCCACCGAAATTCCCTCCCAATCGAGTTGGCGGAAGTGTGGGGCGAGGCGTTGGTCGTTGGTCGTTGGTCGAGGGTTTAGCGGCGGCGGCAACGCCGCATCTACCGCCAATCCCCATCGCGTTACTCATTCCGCAGTGGTTCACTTAGTTTCTGGTGCAGGGGGAAGTCGGATGGCATCGCCGCCAGTATCTTCCGGTTGTAGGACCGACCACTCGGTAGCCGGGCGAGCAGAAGCAAGCATTCGCCCCGTAAAGATTGCGCTTGCCACGAACACGACGGTCCCTCCGATCCACAACAAGATCAGCAGCGTCGTTAGCGAGGGAGGGAGGGCATCAACCGTGCTACCCAGAATGAGAAAAGGGAGTCCGCAATAGGGCACACACGCGTAGTAAATGAACGGCAAAATCAGCCCGAGGTAGACGAAGCGATGAGTCCCTCGAGACACGCCCGCCCTGGAAAGTGTGCGAGCTCCAAAATACCAAATCAGCACACTAACCAATGCCGCAATAGTCACCATCATCGCGATCGCGCCCGATGGTGCGTCTTGCATCCACAGTTGAACACCTGAAAAAGGCACCTGAATGATGATGAACAAACAGAAGACATCTGCGATCGAAAAACGAACCGGCGATTGCCGCGACTTCGCCGCTCGGTCAACCGGCACTAAAATGCAGCGGGCAATAAGAATAAGGGGAATTACGAAGCTGGCTACTAACAAGCTGATGATCAGAATCGCCATAACTTTCCCGGCAAACAGTTACCTTTCCGATCTCACGCAATAGCGCGAAGGCGTTAAGTAGAACGCGATGGGACTGCACGTCCCCACCAACTCTCCGCACAAGAGGGAAGGAGCCGGGAGGAGTTGTTTAGGGTGGCAAGGCGAGGGAGGCGGAAGTTGTGTTTCATGGAATGGAAATAGGAAAGCGGGTTCCGAGGCGGTATCCGAACTTGTTCTTATAGGGCGGTGTGTGCTTGGGATCGTTGCACGATGGCTGCCACGACGTGCTGCATGAGCGTTGCGAGAATGATGAGTAGGATTGCGATCGGGTCGTGTGCAAGGGCCGTGGCGGCGAGGATGAGTGCGAGGCCGGTGTGTTTCATGCTCAGGCCGAACATAAGGGCGGTTCGCGTTTCAGGGCGTAGCCGGAAGAAACGGGCCAAGGCCCAGCCAAGGGCGACGCCAATCACGGCCAGGCTTGCGGCCAGCGAGGTCGTGAGAAGGAGCAAAGGCACCGGCAAGTTACCGGCCTTTGGCAGGGCCAGCACCGAGTTTGTGTAATTCAGCGTGAGGAGCGCGGCCGCGCTAACCAACGCCAGGGGCGAGCGTTTCGCCTCGAGTTGTTCGACCGACAGGACCTGCCGTAGAGCCAGGCCAGCCAACGTCGGAAGAAGCACCCAGACGATGAAGAAGAAGCCGGAAAACTGATGGACCAACTCTTCGCAACTTGCCTGGTTCCTGCCGAGCGAGGCCCCGAGCAACGCGAGTAAGCCGGGGGTGATCCAGGGGCTAAGCAGGATGGTCACCACGACGAGGGCGAGGGCCAGGCCCAAGTTGCCGCCGGCCGAGTGAGTCCAGCCGACGGAGGAATTTGCCACGGGCATCGAGGCGACGAGGGCGAAGCTGACCATCAGGCCGGCGGTAGGATGCCCGGCGACCACGGAAGGCAAGCATTGCCCCACGACGAGCACCAATAGCGCGGGCCCCACCCACACGGCAGCCAACGAGGAGACCAAGGCAATCGGGTGGCGCGCGGCGTAGCGGGTTTGTTCGAAGTCGGTCAGCAAGGCCCCCACGAATAGCAAGGTCGCCAACAACACGAGCGACGAGAGCGGCACGTGCCCGAAACGGGCGACCGCCCCATTCCACCCACGAAGCGCAACGCCTAGCCCGGGCCACACCGCGGCCAGCCCGTAACAGCCAACGAGCAGCCACAACAAATTGTGTCGCACCCACGCGGCAGCACGGTCGATCGGGCGTGGGGAATCGAGACTACACACACGCGGTTTCTGGGCTGGGGTGTGGGGAATCGGCCGACGAGTGCAAACGCTCGCGTACCGGTTTGATTCTCAATTGCCAAGTTGGCGATTGAGTTCATCCAACTCACTCCGGAGCGCGGCAGTTGTTGTTTCAAATTCGACCCGAGCGTCCGCAAGTTCTTGTCGTAGATCGTGGATTGTTTCACGTAACGCCGCAAGCTCTTCGCCGAAACCGCCGGTTGCTTCTTCACACGTTGCTTCGCGATTGGGTGGGGGTGAACCTGCGTAGGTTGGTTCGGGCGCGGGTGCCCCCGGGGCGTACAGAAATCCCGCTTCGCGTCGGACCTTATCCATTTCCCGGTCGAGATAGAGGGCATGGGTTACCACGCTGCCCCGGCCTGGCGGGGTGAGGTAGATAATCAAGCCCTTAGCGTGGAGCGAATCGAGGGTTGGTTGAAGTTCGGAAAGGTCTTTGATGGGTTCCATGCGGGCGGCCCGGCCGCGGAGTTCTCCGACGGTTTGCGTACCGCGCAAGAGCAGCTCGGCCATGACGGCCAGTTCCACTTTATCGACCCCCAGCCATTCGTAGGCCAAGTGCCGATACCGATCGACGCGGCTGCTGCCCTGCACCTGCGAGATCGCCCCCGCCTTGCGAAGTTGCTCGCACGCATCTTCCACCTGCTCTTCTTCCAACTGCATGAGGGGGGAGCGGTTGTTTTTTTGGTTGCAACCGGTGCGGAGGGCATTGAGCGAAAGAGGATAGGCGTCCGGCGTGGTCTTTGCTTTTTCGACCAAGACGCCCAGTACGCGCCGCTCGATCGACTCCAAAGCCCGCCAACGCGGCGAGGCGGGTGCTTCCGGCGATTGCGAATCGGTTGTCATGGGGTTTACCAAGGGAGCCGAGAACTTTTGGGAATAAGCACACCGCCTACGGCGATCGACTTCGGGTCCAACTTATTTCGCAGGCTACGGGGCGTCGGTGGGCTTCTTGCTGCCGTCATCGAGCGCCCAAGTGAGCCAACGCGACCGCTCCTCGTTCGGCTGGCGAGCTCGGTGCAGGGTCAACCACACATGGATTGGCTTCGAACGCTCGCTGTTCACCGTGTCGGTTGTGGCCTGCGACCCCGCCGCTTTCAATTCGTAGTGCTGGCGCACGAACACTTTGGGGAAGGTTTGCGCGTCGTAGCCCTCGGTGGCTACCAGCCGAATCGAAGCATCCTTCCCCAATGCCACCAGCGCTTTTACGAGCGGCATGGAGGTGAACTTATCGAGCGGACTTTGCTGGGGAGTCGAGCTTTCATGAGGCTCGAGCGGCGAGGGGCTTCGCGTGGAATCGACCGACAAACGAAAGGCTTCCATCACATCCCCGCTGGTCACAAGGGCGAGCCAACGTTCGCCAAATGCTTGGGCTTGCGAAGTGCGATCGTGACGGATGACGGCCGCGCGGGCAACCGGTGCGACGAGCATGGCAACCGCAAGGAAGAGCCCGACCGCCGCGGCCCCGCGGCCGGCCAAGCTGCCTTCGCTCTTGGCGATTTGCCTGAAGGCGAAGAGCGAAACGGCCGCCCCCGCGACGGGAACCACATAAAGCAACACACCGCCAAAACTCAAGGGCGAGAGGAGGCCCAAGGCCAGCCCGACCACGGCCGAAGCCGAGAGCGACCGGTAAGGCACGGCCTCGGTTGCGTCGTCGTGAAAGACTGGGTCCAGGGTTGGGATTCGATCCGCCGCCATTGTGGAAACCGCCGCTCGAGCGTTCTGGGTGCTGGGGAAAAGAAGCCGCCCGCGGAACGGCATCCACCGTGTCGTATTGCATTGCTAATTATCACCACGGCGGCACGACGGACTCAAGGTCGTATTGTCGTGGTGAATAGGACCTAGCGCTGCAGTACTAGGCTTTGTCTCAAAACGGGCTCAGGTTTGGGTCGCGGTTCGAGCAAGGCCAAGAATCAGCGATCCGCGAACCCTCCCCCAACCTCTCCCTACAAGGGAGGGGAGTTCTGAGACAGACCCTAGCGTACCGCACGATCGCACCAACCGACAAGCCGGTTAGGCATCGGCCTGCAAATGGCCCGAGGGGCCATTGGACTTTCACGAACCGCGTTTGACGATAAAGTCGGGGGTCTCCATGAACTTTGAGCGGTGGTCGGCGTAGATCGTAACGAATTGCCGGGCCGAGAACCGTGTTGTGGACCCGGCCCCCATCGCGCTGGCATCCGACATCTTCGCGACGAACCGCAACCAAGCGGCGTCGGGCGAGGTGAGCAGCGAGGCCGTATCGACCTCCAAAGCGCTGACGAGCTTTCCGCTGAAAGCATCTTTCGGCATCGGCGCGACATGCAAGGTGGCCAACGTGAAGGCCCCCAGAACCCAGGCCACCAGCAATCCCACGGTGGGGCCGCCGACCGGATCAATCGGGTGCTTGAACCGCATCTTCGTCTTTGAAAGTGCCCCAGTGAGCGCGCGGCAAATCACGATCGTCGCCGAGAACAACGCCCACAACACGGCAAAATCCAACCAATAGGTGTGCTGGCCGTCGGTCAGTTCTTGATCCAGATACACGACGATCGGTTGAAAGAACCCGAACGCAACCACACCGCTGAAGAGAACATTGAACAGAGTAATCGTATTGCTCCACAGGCCCTCGCGAACCGTCATCGCGAGGCCGGCGAAAATTACGATGCCAAAGATGATCCAGTAAACCATGAGATGAACTGAGGGGTGAGGGGGATTTTGGATTGCTGATTGCGGATTGGGGATTGGGGATTGGGGCGGAGTGGCGGGGGGGTGGGTGATGATGGACGGCTATTCTTTCAGGATGCGTTGCAGCTCGGCGAGGGAGGTGACTCCCTTGGCGACGAGGAGAAGACCTTCTTCTTGGAACGGGCGCATGCCGGCGAGCCGGGCGGCCTTGGTTAGCAAGTCGAGCTTGGGCTGTTTGATGAGGACCTCGCGCACTTTGTCGTCGACGACCAACAACTCGAACAAACCCGTTCGCCCCAAGAAACCGATCCCGCCGCATTCCTTGCAGGGCTTCTCGATCTCCTCCGCTTTCGGCACGCGATAGAGTGCTTCGATCTTTCCCTGCGGTATGCCGAGCTTCTTCAGCAGGTCGGGCGTTGGGGCGTAGGCCACTTTGCAGGCATCGCACAACTTGCGGATCAGGCGGGTGCAAAGGACGGCCGTCACGACGGAGGCAAAATCCTTGTGCGGCACTTTGAGTTGCAGCAATCGCAGCAGGGCCTCGGGGGCGCTCTTTGCATGAACGGCGGTGACGACCAACCGCTCGTCATCACGGGCTTCGTTGATGAGCAGTTTGGAGGCCTCGGGGTCGCTGAAGTCGCGTAACACGTAGGCGTTCGGGTACTTGCGAATCAGCCCCGGCAATACCTTGGAGGGCAGTTCCCCCTTCGTGGCATCGTACGTGGTCACTTCGACATTCTCCAACTCTCGCTCGCGGTGATGCACTTCCTCGATCGCGACAAAATCGCGCATCAGGCGATCGGTTTCCATCAGCGAGACGTCGGTCATCGTGGTGAGCCCGCCTTCGGGCATCCCCGCGAAGATCACCAGGCCCTTCGGCGTCTCCATGACATCGGCCCACTGTTCGATCATCTTTGGCCGCATGCCCAAGTCGGCATAATGCTGGAACGCGCGCTGGTAACCGCCGAGCAACTGAAGCACGACGCGTTCACCCGTCGGCACGCCTTGGGTGGAAAGCGAGCAAATGTAGGAATGATCCTTGTACTTGGCCGCGAACCGGCTTTCTTGCTTCTTGCGGCGTTCACTGGCGTTGAGATTCGCAAGCGTTTTCATGACGGCCAGCATTACGTCGCCCGACTCGCGGTCGCGAGCATCGCCGTTGTGCCAGACGCCGTCGATGTGCTGCCGCGAAACGACGGATTGCTGCGTGTAATCAAAGATGCACTTGTCGCTCCGGCGATCCGCCATATCGGCGATCACTTCTTTCACGAGCAAGTAGCCGGGCGATTGCCGGGCGGTGATGAGGTTCGCCTGATTATCGCGATCCTGTTCGGCGGCCACGGCCATGAGATCGACCGGCGCGCCCTTCTCATACTCGGCCTTTCGCTCGTGCTCCATTTTGATGCCAACTTTGTTGGCGAGCATGGCGATTTCGTAGCGGAACCAATCGGAGGTGAATACCTTTTCGTGCAATTGGACCGATTTGTTATGCTTCACCACATACGGGACAAAGGTCGCCAGATACTCGACGAGCAACAAGATCAACGCCACCCAAAACATGGCTACACCCACCACGATTGGAAACACCACGAGCAGGATCATGGCCAGCACCGGGAAGAACACGATCGGATTCCACGTCCCGTACCCCAGGTTGAATATCTGCGTATCGCGGTTCACCCAGTCGGCCGAGAGTACCCAAACGAGAAACAACAACCAGATCGGCAGCAGCTTGCCCCAAAACATATAGGGCCAGTGCGAGCGCGGAATCGAGTGCTTGTCGTTCCATTTGTCGCTCGTGCTTGTGGCGGGCTTGGGAGCGGGGGCGCTCTTTGCCTCTTCGGCCGGCGCGCTTTCTTCGCCGGCCTTTGCCGGCTCGGCGCTCGGGGGTATCTCCGCTGGCGGGGCTGCCGGAGCATCCGTTGGCGCAGCGGCCGGTGCTGCCGGGTCCTGCGCAAACACGGGAATAACCGCGGGCCGCGCCAACCAAGCGCACGACACCAACATCAAGATTGCCAATCTCTGCCGCATCAGATAATCCCAGGATCCTTAACTTCAATGCCCTTGAGGGCCATTTTTAGTGCCTCGCGGTTCGGGGCCACTTCCATTGCCACCTCGCGATCGATCAGTTCATCATCCACCAACTGCTTCAGGCTCATGGTGAAATCCTGCATGCCATCGAGCTTGCCAATGCGGATGATGTCAGGCAGTTTTTCGTCGTTCTCTTCCAAGATCGCCTTCTGCACGTTCGTGTTGAAGATCATGATCTCGCAGGTGGGCACGCGGCCCACGCCCGGCTTGATGCTCTTGAGCAGCTTCTGAGCGACGATGCCCTTCATGTTAAACGCGATCGCGCTGCGGAGCGCCGAGTGCATGTCGGAAGGGAAGAGGTCCAGGATACGGCCGATTGTGGTGGCCGCGCTCGAAGCGTGGATCGTGCCGAACACCAGGTGGCCCGTTTCGGCCGCGTGGATGGCAGTCATGAACGTTTCTTTGTCGCGCATTTCGCCGACGAGCATGACGTCGGGGTCTTCGCGCACGGCGTGCTTCATGCCGATTTCAAAGTTGACGACATCCAGGCCGATCTCGCGCTGGTTGATGAGGCACTTGTCCTCGGTGAACACGAATTCAATCGGGTCTTCGAGCGTAAGAATGTGTTTGCGATAGGAGTGGTTGATCAGGTTGAGCATCGAGGCGATCGTGGTGCTCTTGCCCGAACCCGTGACGCCCGCCAGCAACACCATGCCTTGATCGAAATGGCATAACCTTTCGATCGTGGTGGGAAGATACAAACCTTTGAAGTCGGGCACGAAGCTGTTCACGCGGCGCGCCACCAGCCCCACGTGCCCAAGTTGTTGCAGCAAGTTCACGCGGAACCGCCAGAGGGTGCCTTCCACGTCTAGCGTGTGGGCGAAGTCGGCACCGCCGTCCTTTTCAAAGATCTTGCGATTCCGCTCGTTCATCAGCGGGAAGGTTAGCCGCACCATTTCTTCGTCGGAAATAGGCTCGCGATTCATCGGCCGCAGCGTGCCGTCCACCCGAATCATCGGCGGCTTATCCACCTTCAAGTGCAAGTCGCTCCCCTTGAGCTTGACACAAGCGCGAAACAACTTATCCACCTCAAGATCAACCTTGGGGTGAATGAAGCTACTTTTAAATGCGTCGTCTTTGGCCATGGGGTTGGTCGTTGGTCGTTAGTCGTTAGTCGTTAGTCGTTGGTCGTTAGTCGTTAGTCGTTGGTCGTTGGTTAGCTGATTAGACGAAGCTCATCTACTCTCTTACCGCAACGCCCTTTCCAGGACTTCTTCCTCCTAACGACTACCGACTATTCTCTCACTGCGATACCATGCTCGGCCATGACTTGTTTTGTTTCGGCGATTGTGTACTCTCCGAAGTGGAAGATGCTGGCCGCCAGGGCTGCGTCGGCTTTACCTATTGTAATTGCTTCGGCGAGGTGTGTGGGATTTCCGGCCCCGCCGCTGGCGACCACGGGGATTCCGACGGCTTGGCTCACGGCAGCCGTAATTTCCAGGTCGTAGCCGTCTTTGGTGCCGTCGCAATCCATGCAGGTGAGGACGATTTCCCCGGCCCCTAACCGCTCGATTTCCCGAGCCCAGGGCACCGCCAGCAGGCCGGTGGGGAGGCGGCCGCCATTGATATGGACCTCCCAAACCTCACAGCCATTGCGTACCACCCGCTTTGGGTCGATATTCGCCACGATGCACTGGCTGCCAAACCGCCGGGCGGCCTCGTACACAAACTGCGGATTCTTGACGGCGGCCGAGTTGATCGAAACCTTGTCGCAGCCTGCCAAGAGTAGTTGGCGGATGTCGTCGAGCGTTCGGATGCCGCCCCCCACCGTCAGCGGCATGAATACCTGCTCGGCCGTCCGCCGCACGACATCGAGCATGATATCGCGGCCTTCGTGACTGGCGGTGATGTCCAAGAATACCAGTTCATCGGCTCCCTCGCGCTCGTAGCGGGCGGCGACCTCGACCGGGTCGCCGGCATCGCGCAAGTTGACGAAATTGGTCCCCTTCACCACGCGCCCGCGGTCCACATCCAAACACGGAATCACACGCTTGGCGAGCATCGATACGAGGTGCCATCGGGCACCGAAACTGGGAGCAAGAAGTCGGACAACGACAAAGCCCAAACTTTTCAGTGTAGGTGGGAGTCTTTAGCCGGTCAATCGCTCCGGAAAAGGCTCCGGAAAAGGGGTCGGAACTCTTTTTCAGCCAACCAACCCGCGATGGCGGGTGCCGACCACGGCAGCGGTAAGTACGGATGTTGAATTGCGGATTGCAGGAAAAAGTGGCGAAGATAATCGGTTCAAACGGCGGCTACGAGGCCGCCGCTAACTTGAATTAGCAACTGTCCACAGGCTCTCCGCGAGGGGAGTACTTCTTTTTCCCGAAACGGCCCCATTGCCGGGACTTGGACTGGCTGGCCTTCGATGGTGGGAATCGTTACGATTCAGGGAGCGGGCCACTTGAAGGTGGGTTTTGGCAAGTCGAACAAAATCGTTAGGATGGTCTCTTCCCAGGGGGTCTTACCCGGGGGCGAGGGGGGCTTTTTGCTCGCACGATCAGGAGGTATGGGAACATGAATGAGATGTTTCGAACTCGGGCAGCCTACGTGGCCATGGGCGCTGTGTTGGGCTTGGTGATCGGCTTGAACTTGGAGGGGCTTTGGCCCACAACGCCCCTGCACGCATCGGCCACGCACGGAATCGATAAGTTTGCAATCGCCACGGGGGCGGTCGATGCGGGGGTCGAGGCGCTGTACTTTCTTGATTTCCTAACGGGCGACATGCGGGCGGCCGTGATCAACCCGAAGACCGGCAAGTTCAACGCGTTCTTTACACGGAACATCGCGGCCGATTTTTCGGGTGCCGGCAGAACCTCGGGCTACCTGATGGTAACAGGCGGCGCGAACATGCCTCGTGGGTCGAACAGTTTTCAGTTTGCCGATAGCATTGTTTACGTGGCCGAGGCCAGCACGGGCCAAGTAGCGGCGTACACGATTCCGTGGAACTCGAGCCTCCAGGCGGCAGGCAAGCCGCAGTATGGCGAATTCCAACCGCTCGACGTTCAACCATTCCGCACGGCCTTCGTGCGCGACGAGCCGAACCCGCCGAACGAAAAGAGCAAGTGATTACGAGCATGATGATACAAGTGAATGGCCAGCCGCGCGAAATTGCCCGTGGGGCTTCGGTATCGCAGTTGCTGGCCGAGCTGGGGGTAACGCAACCGCATGTGGCGGTCGAGTTGAACCTGGAGGTCGTCCCCCGCGCGCGGCACGGCGCCACCGTGCTCCATGAAGGCGATAAGCTGGAAGTCGTCACGCTCGTTGGTGGGGGGTGACTCGATCATCACGACATACCAATTTGTTGTCACCACAAAGACACAAAGGACACAAAGAAGCTGGAATCGGAAAATGAGAAATGAATCATAATAGTTGTTAGTTGCCGAAATCATCGCGATCTTCAATTTGCAATTTGTACTTTCGGCTTCTTCGTGTCCTTGGTGTCTTCGTGGTTCACCCTATTTCTTAATTGGAAAGATGATGGCAGCGGCAGAAGTTCTTACAGACGTGTTGCAATTGGGCACTCATCGGTTTGGCAGCCGGTTGATTGTTGGTACGGGCAAGTACGCGAATTATCAACAGATGGGTGAATCGCTCGAACGGAGCGGTACCGAGTGCATTACGGTGGCTGTGCGGCGCGAGCGGTTGATCGACGCGGCGGGAAACAACCTGCTCGATTTCATCGACACTAGCCGCTACACGCTGCTGCCGAACACGGCCGGTTGTTTCAATGCCGAGGACGCGGTGCGTGTGGCTCGGCTTGGGCGCGAGCTTCTGTTGGGGCTGGAAAACCCGGGTGCGGATTGGGTGAAGCTCGAGGTGTTGGCCGACAAGCGCACGCTGTTGCCCGATCCTATCGCCACGCTCGAGGCGACCGAGCGACTCGTGGCCGATGGTTTTCAAGTATTGTGTTACTCGACCGATGACCCGATCGTTGCGCGGCGATTGAAGAGTGCCGGCGCGACGAGCGTGATGCCGGCGGGAAGCCCAATCGGTTCGGGGCAAGGGGTGCTCAATCCGAATAACATCCGCATTTGTTTGGAGTACTTGAAGGAAGGTGATGCGGGCTACCCGGTGATCGTGGACGCCGGGGTCGGGACGGCAAGCGATGTGACGATTGCGATGGAGTTGGGGGTCGACGGCGTGCTCTTGAACACGGGGATCGCGCACGCGAAAGACCCGTTGCGGATGGCCGACGCGATGCGTCACGCCACGGAAGCGGGCCGACTCGCGTACCTCGCCGGCCGTATTCCCAGGCGATTGTACGCCACCGCGAGCAGCCCGGAAGAAGGTGTTATCACGGCGAAGCCGAGGTAAAGAGGCCCTTCAACGCGGCTAGAGCGGATCGATGGCGGAACTGCATTTTACAGCTTATTTTGTTGCAACCCGCACACGCCCCGATCGCGCCATGATCCGCGACGAATGGCTTCAGCTTGTCTTGGAGAATCCGATTCGTAAATCGGTCCAATCGGATGGTAGAATTAGAAGATGGGCTCGAATCCCCGACTTCGACAACCGCGTTCTGCGGGTGATATTGCTGGAAGATGGCATTACGATTCATAACGCATTCTTTGATCGCACATTCGAGGAATTGCCATGAACATTCGATACTTTGAAGACACCGACACCGCGCTAATCGAGTTCTCGGCAACTCCTCCCGTCGAGACACGAGAAATATCAGAAGATTTTCTTGTCGATCTTGATGCGGAAGGCCGCCTGGTAAGCATGACCATCGAGCATGCGTCCGAGCGCGCCTCGTTAGGAGAACTAAACTATCAACGGATTGAAGGAATGGGTGCCGTATCGTGAGGCCCAAGACAACGCCACCGCGAGCAGCCCTGAGGAAGGTGTGATTAGCACGAAGCCGAGGTAGAATGAATGGCAGAGCGTTGCGGGTGGATGGGGTGAAATCGCAGATTGGAGTTTTCCGATGCAGCAATCATTCGAGTCGATTTACGAAGCGGCGATGGAACTTCCGGAAGGCTTGCGATTGGATTTGGCAGCGAGATTGCTCGATACCATTTCTTCGGAAATGAAGTCGGAGATTGATCCAGAATACTTGGCGGAACTCGATCGCCGGTTCAGCGACGGCTCGACTACCATCCCTTGGGAAGTTATCCGAGATCGTACCTAATGGGTGAAATCAGAATCGAGTTTCATCGGCTGGCAGAGAAGGAATTTGAAGACGCGTATCATTGGTACGCGGCTCGATCACCCGAATCGGCGGTTCGATTCACAAATGCCGTGAACGACGCCATCCTCCGGATTACAAGTGGTCCGGAATTGTTGTCCGTCTATTCAGGCCATTATCGGTGGGTTCGTGTTATCGGTTTTCCGTACTTGCTTGTCTTCCGCGCTCGATCAATTACGGAGATGGTTGTCGTTGCGGTAGCTCATACGAGCCGGCGGCCTGGGTACTGGCAAAGGCGGAAATAGTACCCTCAGAAATCGTTGACAACATGCCGTGTGGCGGGGTGTTAGCATAGTACGCTACTCCGACGGGCAGCCCTCTGTTACCCTGGCGTGATGGATTCGCTTACCGCTGCTGATATTCTGGGCCCCTCTGGCCGCATTGCGGCGCGGTTGGCGAATTATGAGGTTCGGCCACAGCAGCTCGCGATGGCGGAGGCCGTTTCGCGGGCGATCGCGGGGAAGCGGCACTTGGTGGCCGAGGCGGGCACGGGGGTCGGCAAGAGTTTTGCCTACCTTGTGCCGGCGATTCTGGCGGCTACCGAGTGGGAAGCACGGGAAGCCGACGCGGACCCGAATACGAAACTGGCGGCCGCGAAGCAGGGCGAGGAAGATGCGGGTCCGAAGGTCGTTGTTTCGACACATACGATCGCGCTGCAGGAGCAGCTTGTGGGCAAGGACTTGCCGCTGCTGAACGCGGTGATTCCGCGTGAGTTTTCGGCCGTGCTCGTCAAGGGTCGGCGGAACTACCTGAGTTTGCGGCGGATGGACCTGGCACTGGCACGCAGCCAAAGCCTGTTTGGCGACGACGAGCAACTCGATCAGTTGCGCGAGATTCGCAAGTGGAGCAAGTCGACGACCGATGGTTCGCTCAGCGATCTTTCGTTCAAACCATTGGGCCAAGTGTGGGATGAAGTCGCCAGCGACAGCGGCAACTGCCTGGGCCGCCGCTGCGCCACGTATAACCAGTGCTTCTACTACAAGGACCGCCGCCGAGCACAGCATGCCCAGATCCTGGTCGTTAACCACGCGCTACTGTTTAGCGATTTGGCCCTGCGGCGGGTCGGCGTGAACTTGCTGCCCGATTACGACGTAGTCGTTCTCGATGAAGCCCACACCGTCGAAGGAGTCGCCAGCGAGCACTTGGGGATCAAGGTCACGAATGGCCAGGTCGAGTACATTCTCAACAAGCTGTACAACGACCGCACGAACAAGGGTCTTCTCGTGCATCACGGGCTGCGCAACGAGCAGCAACAGGTGGATCGCTGCCGATTCTTGGCCGACGAATTCTTCGCCGATTTGCACGATTGGCGTAACCATTCTCCCCTCCCTTGCAGGGAGCGGCCGGGCGAGGGTTCGATCGGTGCGGCGGCCGCCAAGCACTCGCGGCCGATCCGTGTCCGTGAAGCGGCGATCGTGGCCAACCGCCTCAGCCCGGAATTGATGACACTTGCGCAGCAAATCAAGGTTGCAGGCAAGAAGTTGAGCGAGGAATCGGAGCGGCAAGATTTCTTCGCGGCCCACGATCGGCTAGCCGTATTGGCGAAGGAGATCGAGTTGTGGAGGACGCAAGCGCAGGCGGGCTACGTGCATTGGCTCGAGTCGCACACGGGGCGGCGTGGGATGCCGCGCCAGACGTTGGCCGCCGCGCCGATCGATATCGGCCCGGTGATGCGCGAACAACTGTTCGATAAGGTGCCGACGGTCATCATGACGAGTGCCACACTCTCGGTAGGCGGTGGCCGGACAGAGAAATTCGAGTTCTTCAAGTCGCGCGTGGGGGTTACGCAGTGCGATGAGATCCAGGTTGGCAGCCCGTTCAATTACCGCGAGCAGGCCGAACTGGTCACGCTGCGCGAGATGCCTGATCCCACCAGCGCGCGCGGAGGCGAGTATGAACGCCGGTGTATCGAGGCGATCCAGCATTTCGTCGCCCGCACCGATGGCCATGCGTTCGCCTTGTTCACCAGTTACGACATGCTCCGCCGCGTGGCCGCCGGCATGCAGCGTTGGCTCACGGCGCACAACCTTCGCCTGCTCAGCCAGGCCGATGGAACCCAGCGGACACAACTGCTCGAACAGTTCAAGGCCGACCCCCGGGCCGTGCTGTTTGGCACCGATAGCTTCTGGCAGGGCGTCGATGTGCCGGGCGATGCGCTGCAAACCGTGATCATCGCCAAGCTGCCCTTCGCGGTGCCCGATCACCCGCTGCTGGAAGCGAGGCTCGAAGCGCTCCGCGCGGCCGGCGGGAACCCGTTCCGCGATTACCAACTGCCCGAGGCCGTCATCAAATTCAAACAAGGCTTCGGCCGCCTCATCCGCACCCGAACCGACCACGGCACCGTGGTGTGCCTCGACCCGCGAATTGTGACGAAGCCGTACGGCAAGCTGTTTGTCGAGTCGTTGCCGGAGTGCCGGGTTGTTGGGGCCTAATGGTCAGGGGACGCCGACGGCGAGCCGTCGGCTTGGGAAAAGGCAACTATTCCTCGAACTGATCCAATTCCCAGTCATCCTCTACATCGAAAGCCGCGGGGCCGAGTTGAAGGAGTCGATTGGTTTCGTTGAGATCGAACTTGGCGGGGTCGAAGTCTTCTCCGAGCCATTCGAGCATCTCCTCGCGATCTTCGCTCTTGGGGTCCTTGAGAGTCCGAAGGAGTTCGTAATAACCCCAAGTCCCGCCGCAATCTTCCGGTGGGCAGGCGCCTTCACCGGCTTGGCATAAGGGGAACTTATCGCCCGGTTTGGGGTGAAGAGTTTTTTCGATTTTGATCGTGTGCCACCAGTCGTCTCCAAAGTCGTACCAGTAGCGAAGCTTCTTACAGCCATCGGCAACCAACTGGCTAAGCAGCACCTGCGTTTCGTCGTACAAGTCGTCGGAATCGAGATCGAAACAGGGGTTTGTAAATCGGGCTTTGCCGTGTTCGAATTGATGGAGATGGCACGAATCCCAGCCCATCGCGATCTGGATGATCTCGTGCAAAATGTCGAGCGTGCAATCGGCAACCACGACCTGCCGCCAAATCGCCGGATCACTGTGGTCGAGCGTGATCTTCAGTTGGTAGGCGGTCGTGGGCTGGCTCTGCTGTGAAAGAAGATAGCGGGGACCAAGATCGTCAGGCGAGTCTTCGCCCTCGGCATCGAGTTCCTCGGCCGCCGCGGTGAACTCTTCCGACAACTGCTTGCCCAGCTCGTGGAAGGGGGCAGCCGCTTCTTCATTGGGCGCTTTTATGAGCTCTTCTTGCAACGCGAGAGTCATGCCGACGATCTGCCTGGCGCTAAAAGTAAACGTCTCGTCCCCGGGCTTGTCGGAAGCGATCATGGCGTGCAAGTCCATGGGAATCGTATTCATCCCACGCAAGGTGGCCCGGTTCGTGGCAGAAAGTGTGATGCGGATATTCGGTTCAAACATCGCTTGGTCCAAGGCTTCATCTTGGAAAACCTGTTCAAAAAGAACGTCCGGATCTCGCGGCATGGCCTGGTGGGCAAGCCTGCCTCCGAACAGTTGACCTAACATGGCAAACTCTCTAGACGATATGGACATACCTCCAGGGAAATCCATTTGGAAATCATCGTCCTCGTCTTCGTCCAACACACCTTCGATCTTCTTCAGCACCTTGCCGATTAGCTTGCCACGCTTCTTGTCGGTCGCGTTCGAGGCCTCGAAGGCCAGACCGCGGTGAAGGTCTTCAAGTTCCTCGATCCGAAACGATATCACTTCGCGGGGCCCCGCTTTGCGAATCCGCTCTTGCACCGCCGCATCGGCATGTCGGCTGGAGAGTACTACCTCGCGTTCCGGTACCGGAAGTTGAAGCCCAATCACTTCCTCGTCATCGGAATAGTCTTCAATATGCGATTTGCGAGCCATGGGATTCCTTTCAGCAAGAACGAATGTGAACTCTCCAACACGGCCGGTGGCCACAACACGCAGCACAGACTGGAGCCCGCGCCCACCCCGGCCTGAAGCACGTGCCACGATACGCTTGGCATGCAAGCCCCCCGCGAACGAAGACGCTTGCAGTGACCCCTAGCCGATCGAAAGTCATTGTGTTCGTTGCGCAAAAAAAATGGAAGTGCCGTCATCAAAATATCAAGGCCAATCCGTCATTCATGTTCGGGACAGCGAGAACTTACAAACCCGAAGCGTCAGCGAGGGAATGTGCGATTTTTCCCTCGCTTACGCTTCGGGCTGGTTTCCAAACCACTCGCCCAATTTGAATCAATGATCGGCCCTGATTAAAATACCCCTGCCGCAACGGACTCCGAACCGCCCATTCATCCTGCCTAAACCGGTCAGTCCACCAGGCGACCACGTGTATTCCTTGAGATATCCGCGATTCTCGTCAGCCCCCCCCGCGTTCCTGTGTCTTTACGAAAACGGTTTATCCGAGCGAACTCGCCGACAACTCCGGGCGCTAGCGCATCCGTTCGCCACGAGGGGAGGAAAGCGGTAGAGTGGGCAGAAAACGGGTTTTGCGCGGGGGCCTGGGAGTAGTAAACTGTGGAGTTGCCGTGTGCCTCCACCCCTTGGCGATGCAGGCCCGAGGTGGCCGCCCGCATTCACGAAAACATTGATTCCTCATCGAGATTAGACCCCATGGCCAAAGCGAAGATTCGCCGCAAGCGCGGCGCGGTAACGGAAGCGAAGGAAGTGTCGGCAAAGCTCACGCCGCGCGACAAGAAAACGATGGGCAGCATCGTGGGATTGGCGGATCGGGTCGTGGACGCTTCGGAGAAACGCAAGGATCCGGCGGTGGATATCCCATCTCGCACGCTTTCGAACGTTCGGTACAGCCCGCGCAAAGGCATCATCGAGATGGGCAACGCCACGAACCGGCGGCAGTTGTTCGATCTTTCTCAGGCCAAGTCGTACATGCAAACAATGCTCGTTGCCAGCGGCACTAAGAAGCTGTTGCAGCAAGGCAAGTCGACCAGTTTGCGCGGTCTGTACTACATGTTAAAGCACACGATCGAGGGCACGAAAGAGAACACGTTCGACGACCAAAACGAGTGCGACCCGATCGTCGAAGACATTGAGGTGCTGCTCAACACGCTCCGCGAAGAGCTGCACCTGTACGCTTCAAATCGGGGCACGATGGTTGGTCCCATCACACTCGTCGATACAGGGGATACGATCGATTGTTCGCGGATGGGATCGGGCGGTTACAGCATCCCGTCGATCGTTGAACCTGAAGTCATGCAGTTCGTGGAGTGCGATGCCAAGTTCATCTTGCACGTTGAAAAGGATACGGTCTGGCGGCGCTTCAACGAAGATAAGTTTTGGAAGAAGCACAATTGCCTGTTGACGCATGGCATGGGGCAACCGCCGCGTGGTGTGCGGCGATTGTTGAATCGACTCCATTTCGAGTTGAAACTCCCCATTTACTGCCTGTTGGATAACGATCCGTGGGGGTATTACATTTACAGCGTCATTAAGCAGGGTTCGATTAATCTGGCGTATGAGTCGAAACGCATGGCGATCCCCGAGGTTCGTTACTTGGGTTTGCGCAGCCGAGATTTTGAGCGGTGCCAACTTTCAGATAGCGTGAAGATCGCGCTCAACGATAGTGACCGCAAGCGAGCGAAACAAATCGCAAACTACCCCTGGTTCGCCAAGAAGCGCGACTGGCAACGCGAGATCGAAAAGATGCTCAAGAACGATTTCAAGCTCGAAGTCGAATCGCTAATTTCGAAGGATATTAGTTACGTGACCGAGCAGTATGTGCCGGCCCGGCTGGCGGATAAGGATTGGTTGGATTGATGACCGGCGATGGATCGCCGGGAGGGAAGAGCGGCGATGCCATCGCCGGCTTTGTCCCATCACTTTCCCAACACCGGCGATGGTATCGCCGGCTTTGTCCCATCACCCCAAAAAGCCGGCGATGGTATCGCCGGTATCGTGGCTCGTTGCCGCCCGATTTGTTGGCAGTGCGTGCCTTGATCTTAAGCCGGGCCACACACGCGATGGGCGTGGCTCTGCAAAAATGGCTTGAAAAACAAGCTTTCCGAACGGCATCCAGCGCTGCTAGCAGGTTCGGCACGCTAGTTGCTGTCTCACCCCGTTTACGTTTGGCGGAACGTTAACCATTCGTGCCCGTGGGCCGCGAGCGCCAACCTTCTGTAAACGGTCGTCAACAACCTACCGCATATCTTGCGGTTTGTAATCGATCGGTTTCTTGGGGTGCTGCTTCTCAAACCCCACGTGGGTTGAAACTGGCTTTCATGGGCCCCACCACCCCACCGATCTTTCCGTCCTGAAGTGGAGAAACCATCCAATGCGACTTCCCGTTGAATGGGGACCGATTCGTCCCTTGGCATTTACGATTGCGCTTTCGTGTACGATATTGGCGGGGCTTTTCTCGCGGCAAGCCGTGGCCCAAGAAGCGGGGAGCGCGGCGGTGGCCACTGAAGCGGCCGCGGCGGCGGACCAAATTGCGGAGCTCAATATGAGCCCAAAAGTGATGGCCGATACCCTGTGGGTTCTCGTGACGGGGATGCTCGTATTTTTTATGAATCTGGGGTTCGGCGCGGTGGAGTCGGGCTTTTGCCGGGCGAAGAACTGCGTGAATATCCTTTCGAAGAACTTCATTGTGTTTGCCGTCACAACGATCTGCTTTTGGATCATCGGTTGGGGCTTGATGTTCGGAAATGGGAACGATTACATAGGCCAAAGTGGTTTGTGGCTGCTGAGCGGAGCCGATAGCAGCCCGTTGATCGGAGACGCCTATCAGGGCGACTACAAGGCAATCAATTGGACGGGCGTGCCGCTGGAGGCCAAGTTTTTCTTCCAACTGGTGTTTGCGGGGACGGCCGCCACGATTGTTTCGGGTGCCGTGGCCGAGCGAATCAAGTACCTTTCATTCATTGTGTTTAGCGCGTTGATGGCGATCGTGATCTACCCGGTCGTGGGGCACTGGATTTGGGGCGGCGGCTGGTTGCAAAGCGCCGGGTTTGTCGATTTCGCGGGATCGACGCAGGTGCACTCGATCGGTGGGTGGGCCGCGCTGGTGGGCGTGTACATCCTGGGCCCGCGCCTCGGAAAGTATCAGCCGGATGGTACGATCCGCCCAATCGTCGGCCATAACATGACGGCCGCCACGATCGGCTGCTTTGTGTTGTGGTTGGGTTGGTTCGGCTTTAACCCGGGCAGCACGATGGGCGTTGATCCCGTGGCGATATCGCACATTTGCGTCACAACCAACACAGCAGCGGCGGCGGCGACTCTCACGGCAACCGCCGCCTGCTGGATTCTCATCGGCAAACCGGATATCGGAATGACGCTCAACGGCTGCCTGGCGGGGCTGGTGGCCATAACGGCCGGATGTGCCTTTGTGAGCACGATCTCGTCGGCGATCATTGGCGCGGTCGCCGGCGTGCTGGTGGTGGTTTCCGTGTTGTTTTTCGACCGCATCAAGGCCGATGACCCCGTGGGCGCGACCTCGGTTCACCTCGCCAATGGTGTGTTTGGAACGTTGTGCGTGGGGCTATTCGCCGAATCGAGGTTTGTGCCCCTGCCGACGGGCGCGAAACCAGGGCTGTTCTTTGGCGGCAGCGCCGATCAGTTGCTGGTGCAGCTCCAAGGCGTCGGTGCGACGGCCCTTTACGTCCTTGTGGTTTCAGCCATTTGCTGGACGGTCTTGAAATTGACGCTCGGCATTCGCGTTTCGGCCGAAGAGGAGCGGGATGGGTTGGATCATGGCGAGCACGGCAACGAGGCCTACCACGGCTTCGTCATGGCCGCCGAGAATTACTGAAGCCCGCCCCCAAAAAATCCGCGGACCCGCCGAAGCGAAAGATTGTTTCGGCCGGTTTCTTGAGTCGCGGCACGTAATCGCTAGAATGATATCCAATCACAACTCATGGGAGCTCACGGGAGCTCACGGGAGAAAAGAAAAGCCATGAAAAAGATCGAAGCAATTATCCGTCACTTCAAGCTGGAAGATGTGAAGAATGCCCTCATCGAGAAGGGCATCACGGGGATGACGATCACGGAGGTTCGCGGTTTCGGTCGGCAGAAGGGGCACACGGAAATGTATCGTGGCACCGAGTACCGCGTGGATTTTGTTCCGAAAGTGAAGGTCGAGGTGGCCGTCGAAGACTCGAAGATTCAAGTGGCGGTCGATGCCATTGTCAAAGCCGCCCAGACGGGTCAGATCGGCGACGGGAAGATTTTCGTGTCCGATCTTTCCGAGGCCGTTCGCATCCGCACCGGTGAAACGGGCGGCGACGCAATCTAATACCGCGCAGGACCGCGGCACGTGTGTGCCCCGCTTCCAGGCTTGCCAAACCGCCTTCTGGCTTCGGCACGGTGCCGTCGCTGGCGCGATTCACGAGTCGGGCGGCGTTGAACTTCTAGAGTTTGGGGACGATGGAAGCTGTTGGGCGAAGGCATGATTGATCTCTGTAGCAATGTTAGCGAGGGTCGGAGGTTTCTCACATGTTCAAACCAAGGCGGTTGGCGCGGTGCTTCTGGTTACGAAGCTCGTGGTTGGGGGGCATTCTTATCGCGGCGTTGGTTGCGTTTGCATGTTTGCCGGCCGCGGCCCTGCCGGCGGCCGATGCAACCCTGACGCTCGAAAAAATCAATGTGAAAGCAGACGCGGCCGCCCTGGCCGGCCACAATGCCTGGATGCTGACCAGCTCGGCGCTCGTGCTATTCATGACGGCCCCTGGCCTGGCACTGTTCTACGGCGGGCTCGTGCGCAAAAAGAACGTGCTCAGCGTAATGATGCAGTGCTTGTTTCTCATGGGGTTGATGACGGTACTGTGGTCGCTCTACGGCTACTCGCTCGCTTTCGGCGATCCGGCAAGGGAATCTCTGCGGCCGTTCATCGGTGACGGCGACTTTGTGCTCATGCACGGGGTCGAGCGAACTTGGGACGAACAGGCAAACGCACCAGCCGATCCGCCGCTCGTCGGTGTGATCCCACGCGTCACGCACATGCTCTTCCAGGGCATGTTCTTTATCATTACGCCGGCGCTAATCTGCGGCGCGTTTGCCGAACGAATGAAGTTTAGCGCGATGGTTCTTTTCACGATCCTATGGGGCACCTTGGTTTACTGCCCGTTGTGCCATTGGGTGTGGGGCGGCGGCCTGCTCGCTTACGTGCCGGCGGAAGGCGTGAAGCCGCTGTGGGGCGGGGCACTCGATTTCGCGGGCGGTACCGTCGTTCATATCAGCTCGGGCGTTTCCGCGCTGGTGTGCGCGCTCGTGATCGGCCGACGAGTCGGGTTCGGGCATGAAGACATGCGCCCCCACAACCTCACGTACACGGCGATGGGCGCGGCCATGCTTTGGATCGGCTGGTTTGGTTTCAACGCGGGCAGCGAACTCGCGTCAGACGGCCTCGCCGCGAGCGCCTTCGCCACAACCCATTTCGCCGCCGCCGCGGGTGCCCTTGCTTGGGCCTGTTACGATTGGCTCACTCGCGGCAAACCCACTGTGCTCGGCACAGCCTCGGGGCTGGTTGCCGGCCTCGTATGCATCACGCCCGGGGCGGGGTTTGTCAACCTGATGCCCGCCCTTGTAATGGGCGCTGCCGCCGGCATTGTTTGTGCTTTCGCGTGCAGCAAGATCAAAGCCACGTTTGGTTACGATGATGCGCTCGACGCCTTCGGCGTTCACGGCATCGGCGGCACACTCGGCGCGGTTCTCACGGGCGTCTTCGCCACGCGCGCTTGTTGGGATATCGGCGCAGGCAAGAAGTTGGGCCTGTGGGAAGGCGGTGACGTACTGGCCGGCCAACTCGCCGCCATTGCCGTAACCTGGCTCTTCAGCATCGTCGTAACGTTTATCCTACTGAAGCTGTTGGATGCCACGATCGGCCTACGCGTTTCGCCTCAGCAAGAAACCGTGGGGCTGGACGTGTCGCAACACGAGGAAGAAGGTTACATCTTCGTATAACGCCGTTGCAAGCGGCAAATGGCGAGTGGCGAAAGCTTATTCGAGGTTGTAAGCACCGGCGGGCGGAATTTCGACGCCTGTTTTTCGCGTCGTGTTGAGCTTGGGCAGGAAGCGTGGCTCGACGAGGAACGTGGCGCCGACCGTGCCCTTCGAAGCATCGACGTTCGCGCCGACGGTGGCCAGCAGCGACTCGCCGATTCGCGTGAAGGCCACCCCTTGCCCGATGTTGCCGGTGGGGCCGAAGTCCACGCTCGATGTGGCGGAGGCCAACCACTTTTCGTTCATGCGGTAGTTGAGCGTGGCGGATACGACATCGGCCTCGAACAAGCCGCGGGCCATGCGATAGCCTAAGAACACATTGCCGCGGGCCGGCCGATTGAGCAACGCGCCGATCGAGGCCGTCTTCAGGCCGTCGCCGAAGGTATCGGCGTAGCCATCCGAGAGGATCGAGAACCGATCGCCCAGGTGCCAGCGAAAGTCGTAATCAAGCTGGCCGATATCGGTGCCGACATTGTCGCGGTCGGGGTCGGGGAACCACGTTGCATTGGCGTCGAACGTGATCCAATCGATGATCCGCTCTTCGCCGATGGCGCCGCGTTTCGTTTGCAGCCGGTGGTGCATGCCCATCCGCAGCGCGGCAAGGTCCTCGGCGATTTCGCTCGAAGGGGATGTGACCCAGTTTTGCAATCCCGAGCGAATTGCCACGAACCGCGGATCAAATTTCTGATCGATGGACGACGGCGCGCCGGGGATGTAGTACAGCCCGGGCAGCACGCCGCCGAACGGGGCGAAGAACATCCGGCGATGGAAATCCTCGATCGAGTCGTCATCCAATTCATCGTAAAGCGGAAAGCGATTAACGTCCCTCGTCGCCTCGGCCCACGACAGTTGTGCATCGAACACCACCTTGTGCGCCAGGCCGTTCAGGTTGAACAGCGGATCGCGGACCGTTGGATCGACATACCAGAAGGGAATGCTGGCCCGCACACCGGCGTTGATGAACGCACGATCGACGGGGTCGCCGTTGATATCGCTGCCCCAGTGCCCCAGTTCGCCCAGTGCGAAGGGCACCACCTTGAATGGGGCGAGATCGATGGGGTAATCGAACTCGTGGCGCGTGACGAATCGCTCGCCGTTGCCCGAGATGGGGCTTCCCACACCGTTTTCTTCCCACGGCAACCGCTCGAACTGCGAAGCGAGTGTTGCGTTCGTGGGCACCGAGGCCACCCCGATATCGGCGTAGGCCAAGCTCGTGTGCTCGAACCAGGTGAGTTGATCTCCCAAGAGCGGCTCGCCGAGCCAGTTGTGGTCGAGCCGGGGCAACCACTGCGTTTGGGTGAAGAACTCGTTCAACCGGCCGTTCGCTTCGACCGAAATCGATTGGTTATCGTACGTCCGTTTGAGCCGCACGCCGGTGAGTTGGTCTTTGTTGTCGTCCCATTCGTGCTCGTAGTATTGTTCGAGAAAGGTGCGGTCGCTGATCCAACCGACTTCGCCCTGCACGACCCAATCGTCGAGCGGGCCGCCGATGAGGTGCTGGCGATGGTTCCAGAACGCGCGGCCACGGAACGACTCTTCGGGGGTGATGGAGCGACGTTCCCGGCCGAGGTTATCGAGGCCGTTGTCGCTGATGAACCAGGCATCGGCGCGGCCGGTGGTGGGGCCGTCGAACGAGAAGAAGCTATCCCGGGCGTATTCGGCGCCGGTGCCATAGCCGAAGCCACGTTCGCTCAGGTAATCGAGGCTGATGTCCCAATCGACGCCGCGAGGCGCTTGCATGCCGAGAAGCTGGAAGGCATCCAAGTCGAACATGGCCTGATAGCCAAAGATGGAATCGCGGCGAAAGCGGAAGTTGCTGATGTAGTATCGCGGGTTGTCCAGATCGGTGGCAAGGGTAGGCCAGTAGAAGACGGGGACATCGCCGATATACAGGAAGTTGTTGTTGCTGGTGGCCATCCGTTGATGGACGGCGGCAACCGGCTGGCCCGTCGCGGGGTCGATCAGCGGAGCACCGGTGATGGGGTCGATGGTTGGCTGCTGAAGGTCTTCAAACTGAATCGTATCCGCGGTGAAGGCGTAGCTTGGATTCTCCAGCCGACTGGTGGTCACGAGGCCATTCTGGGCGACGAAATGGGCGTTATCGAGCTGCCGCATGGCGGAAGCCCGCAGCCGAACCAAACCGGCGTAGGGGGTGCCGCCAATCTGCGGCACCGGTGCGATCATCTCGCCATTGATGATGACGCCTATCTGGCGACGCACGTCGTAGAACATGCGGTCGGCGTACACGGTGCGATCGCCCTGGCGGAAGACGATGTTCCCTTCCATGTAAATTTCGAGTGGCAGGTTGCTGGCCTGCATCGTGCCGCCCAACCCGCCGCTCATGTCGATCCCCCATATCACGATGCGATCGGTTTCAATATCGATATCGCCAAGCGGCCCGAACGTGTCGGGTAGATTATCGACCGACAATCCTTGAATGACGACGTTCACACCGTTGTTAATCACGATCACATTTTCGCCCGTGGGTGTCGTAACCGTTTCGACCGAAGGGCCCGTCCCTTCAGCTCGCGGAAACACTTGAACCCGACGGAACGTGGCGGGCGGCGGCGCCGTTGGCTGCGGCGGGGGCACAACCTGCCGCGGCGTAAGCACCGAGGGCGGAAGCTGTGCCGTTTTTACCGTCTCTTGCACGGGGGGCAATCGCTGCATGGCCGGAGCAGCCGACGTTTGGGCCGTCGCCGAATCCATGATGGAATGTTGCGATGCGAACATCGCCACATGCACGAGCAGCACCGCCCCCACGTTGAACCGCGACCCGCAGGCCCAGCGAATCAAAGCTCGCAAGAACTCATCACAACCACGCCGTTCGATGCGGCGCGCACCCCGAGCGCACGATACGCGCCCACGCCGTACACAACGGCCAACCATCGAATTAAGCAACCGTGACGAGATCAGAACGGCTTCCTTGCCTGGAAAAGTGCGCAGGTAGCGCGGCCCACCGTCCCCCGGCAACAAGAGCCAGCAGGCCGGCGAGTGCAGAACGCCACCGCGGAAAATGCGGCGGATTATAAGAAGGGCAAGCGCAAAGGGTCAATCGCGGTTCCCGTTTGCGGAAAGGCACCGAAATGCCTTCCCAGCAACACCTTACGGCGATGCGCCCCAAGTCTACCGGCTGCTTGCAACTCGGGCCGCCCGTATCGCAAGCAATTGCTAGCGGCGAAGCGAATCAAACACGTGCTGTGACTCAAAACTCCCCTCCCTATTAGGGAGGGGGCGGGGGAGGGTTCGAGAATTACCCGATTCCTGCCCTTGCTGGAATGAACCGCTACCCGATCCAGAACACGTTGTTCGATAAATCGCCAGCTCATTTCGCGGGCTTCAGTTGGGGTAGCAGGTTGCGGGCATCGGAGATGATGCGCGTGGGAATGCGAGCCGCCTGCAACTGTTCGGGCGTGGCATGGGCAAGCCGATCGACCGCCTCGGCAAGTGCCGCCAGATCGGTTCCTTCATTCTGCCTGGCCAGAGAATGAACAGCATCGAGCGCGCTGGCCACGAGCAAAATTCGGTGGTAATCGTATTCCGATTGGTTCTTCTGATCCTTAACTTTGTCGGCCTCGGCCGTTAGTTCCGAAAGGTCGAGCATCTCGACGAGCGTTTCGATCGCCTTCGCGTTGCCACGATGGGCAAGTGCAATGGCCGCGTTCGCCCGGGTATCCAGATCGGGGTCAATCGCCAGAACCTCCAAGCGTTCGATCGCGGCGGGCGTGCCGACCTGACCGAGCGCGAACGTTGCCGCGGAGCGAAGAGTCTCGTCTTCCTCCTTCGAAAGTGCAACGAGCGTAGACTCGAGTTGGGGATGAGAGAATACCTGCGGCGGTTCGAGCTTCGGCAGCTTGTAAGCCCGCACCGCCAGAGCCTCGATCGCGCCGTGGCGAACGAGCTTATCCTGCGGCGAGCGATTCGTCGTAGCCGCCAAAAGAAGGATGTCGGCCCCCTCTTGCACTTCAAACTCGCCGAGCGCGCGTGCAAGAAAATAACGCAACGTGGCCGACTCCTGGCTATCGTTCCCCTCGCCAGATTGCTTGATCTCGCGTTCGAGTATCCCGGCGATTCGCTGGGCCGACTTCCCATCGGCCTTGATGGAGGCGTAACGTTTGTTTTGCAGCATCTCGGCCAGTTCGCTGGCTCGTTGCCAACGAGCCACGGCCGAGCCACCCTCGATGCCGTCAATCAACTTCGCGGGGCTAATCGAAGTACTACGCACCAGCCAACTGAACATCAGCCACACGCCCACGATGGCAAGCACGATGAGCGCCGGCACCACAAACAGTTGAATGATGAATCGCGCCGAAGGCTGCTCGACCGGCGGTAGAAGCTCCTCTCCCAAGAGAGGCCGGGAAGAACGGCCCGTTTCGGGCACATGCGAGGGTTCAGATTCGTTCATGGCGATGTTCAATAAGTGTCGATGCCCAGCCGACGCACCGAGCACCGCACGGGGCGGCCTCGATTCCGTCCTAGTCTCTCACGGAATGGGCCCGAACGTCAACCGAGTACGCCTTGCCCATCGTGGGACCTTTTGCAAAATGAATTGTACTCCTCTCGCTCCCAGCTTGTGATGAAATGCAAATTCAAGTTAGCGGCGGCCGCCAGGCCGCTGTTTTAACCAATCATCTCTACCACTTGTTCCGAAACCCCTGGCCCACTTCCAATAATTCACTACCGCTCCGCGAGAGGAAAACCATCTCGCGGAGCGCGAGGGGTACATTGCAACCGACCCTCGATCCGCCTTGCCAACGGGGTTGCCTGTGTGCGAGAACGGTTTCATGAAACGCTTGAACCTTACCCTTGCC
This sequence comes from Pirellulales bacterium, assembly GCA_020849945.1. Taxonomy (GTDB): domain Bacteria; phylum Planctomycetota; class Planctomycetia; order Pirellulales; family Lacipirellulaceae; genus JABDGM01. Next base: position 40,717 of record JADZFK010000109.1, read on the forward strand.
ACGGCTACCGAGAATGTGGCCCTGGATGAAGCCCTGCTGGATGCGGCCGAGGAAGCCGGCCAACCCCACGAAGTGCTGCGGATTTGGGAATCTGGCGAGCCGATGGTGGTGGCGGGCCGGTCGACCCGGGTCGAGTCGGAGATCGACGTGCCCACATGCCGCGAACTTGGCATTCCCATCATTCGGCGAACCAGTGGCGGGGCCACGATCGTTGCCGGGCCAGGCTGCCTCATGTACGCCGTCGTGCTAAGCTACGAACGCCACCCCGAGCTGCGCGATATCGGACAAGCCCATTGCTTCGTGCTCACCCGACTCGCAAACGCACTGAGCTTGCAGGATGCCGCCATCAAGCAGGCCGGTTCGAGCGACCTGGTCGTTGCCGGCTTGTGCGAAGGCAACACCTCCTCCACACCATGCGCGGCCGCCACGACCATTACTCGCGGAACGCAAGGAGCGTCGGCCCACGCCATCGAATCGCGGGTAGCGCTACAGCCCTGGCGAAAATTCTCCGGCAACAGCATGCGCGCAAAACGCAACCACTTCTTGTATCACGGCACCCTGCTGTATGATTTTGATCTGTCGCTCATCGCGCGCTGCTTGCGGATGCCGCCCCGGCAGCCCGACTATCGGCAAGCTCGCCAGCACAACGACTTCGTGACGAACCTCCCGCTCACAAAGGCTCAACTCGTCGAGTCACTCGCCGCGGCTTGGCCCACGACGGGCGAGATGGACAACCCGCCCCTGTCGCGCGTCCGGGAATTGGTCGCCACAAAGTTCTCGCAAGAGACGTGGAACTTGCGCTACCCCGCGTGAACATTTCTATCTTTGCCTCGCTCAACGCATCGCATGGAAATGCCACTTCGCACCGAATAGAACCACAAAACCACATAGGGCACAAAGAAGAATCAAAACACGTTCTAATTGTGTTGGCAGCGGACCAACGTCATGAGGGCCATCGCCGTGCCGTATTGCTGGTGGTAATTGAACAGGGGGTAGTCCCACCAACTGCCGTCTTTTTCCTGCAGCGGCAGAAGGATGTGGGCCATGTGATCTTGGAAGTGGGGCCGCTCGGCGGCGGGCAGCTCGTCGATGCACAGCGCCGCATACCAGTGGCCGTAATAGTAGAAATAGCCCGACACCTGAAAGTGCGATTCGTGCGGCAACGGCCGCTTGCGCCCGAAGCTGAGCCAATCGTTTCGCGCAAACAGGCGATCCAGCCACGTCTTTAGCACCTCGTCGGTAATTCGCCGATCTCCACACTTGCGCAGCGCCAAGTTGCAAGTTTGCGAGCGCCCCAGGCTTCCGGCCGGCACGTTGATGGGCAACATCGGCTGCATCCTCAGGTACTCCCCGTAAGCATAGCTGAAGTCGGGCTTCTGCTGCCGCAAGAGCGAAGCAATCGCCTTCTTCGTGAGTCGTTCGGGAAACTCGACCCCGATCCTTTCGCCGTCCTTCAGCGCGAGGAGTACCGATGCCGTGCTAAAACTAAAAGCCGCGTCGCCGGGTGTTTGCGTGCCGGCAAGGAAATCGTAGTACGACCACCCCCCACCAACGTAACTGTATCGAGCAAGCATCTCGGCCTGATGTTGAGCCAGCTCCTTGTAGGTGGCCTGCCGTTCGGTATCGCCCGCTGCCCGCTCGTGCAAAGCAACCAGGCACTGAATCGCGTAGGCATGGCCCCACACGTTGTAAAGGACATCGGGCGTCGCCCGCTTCAGTTCGGACAGATGTTGTTCAAGCCAACTCGCGCCGCGATCGATCGCCCGCTCAACGGCCGGCCGCTCACTCGCCCGCACATGAGGGCTCGATTCAATCAACGCCAAGACCGCCAGCGAGGTCGTCGCGGCCCGAAAGGCATCGTGCGAACCGGGCGGCGGGGCATACAGGTTCATCGACTTCGATTTTTCCGCGCTCCCCCACGCGCCGTCGGGGCGTTGGTCAGCCAGCAGAAACTTGACGCCCCGTTCAATCGATTTCGATAACTCCTCCGGTGTCGGCGGCACAACCGGCTTCGGCTTCGGGCCTTCGGTGGCCAACGGCGAAAGCCGTGGCGGCTCGGCGGCGGCGTTCGTGGCAACCTCACCCTGCTCGACGGCATCCCGCGCGACGGCAAGTTGCCCAGCAGCCCTCGGCACGGCAGCGGTTTGCGCGCGAACATCGGCCACTACGAAGAACAAAGCACAGCAGATAGCGGTTCTACACATCGTGCGTTCGCCTATGGAGGAAAGCTGACCCATTGGCTCGGCCCTGCCTGGCAGCACCGCTTAGCCCAGATTTCTCACAATCAAAACCACGGCGGCAAGGAGCCACGGAGAAGAATGTGCCTCTCCCCCTTTCTGTGGACGGTTCTGGGTTAGGCTCTCATTCCTTCTTCTTCTCTTTTTCCTTTTCCTTATCCTTAGCCTTCTGCTCCTCGTCGTCCAGCGATACGACATCGCCTTTCTTGAGGCCCTTAAGAATCTCCACGTTGTCCCCTTTTCGTTTTCCAAGCTTCACGCTGCGACGTTTCGGCTTGGCGTCGGCATCGTCTGCCACGTCGGCATCCACGAGCCACACGTAGTGCTGGTCGGGGTCGTCTTCATCGTCGTGGATGGCCTGCTTCGGCACAACGATCGCGTCGGCCTTGTTGTACGTGGTGAGGCTCACCTTGCATCCCATGCCCGCAACCAACCACGACGGTAACTTGTCTTCCGCAAGATCGAATTGGACCTCGAACTTGCCCGTGCTAACCAGGATCGAAGAAATCGATTTTACCTTACCAGCCAAGCGCTCAGCATCCTCGGCCGGCAACGCAACCTTGACCGCCATGCCGGTCGATACCTCGCCCCGCTTGCTCTCTTCCAAGGTCGAGGTAATCGTCAGCGGCCGCCCCTCGACGATCGTCATCAACACCGACCCGCCCGATACCCGATTGTGCGGCTGATACTGCTTCTCCAACGCCGTTTGATCGCCAAACGACCCATTCGCGCACGGGCCGTAGTACACAACCCCGTCGCCCGGCGACTTGATCTCCATCCGTTCTCGATCGGCTAGCAGCTTCGTGTGCCGCTCGAGCGATTTCACACGGGCCTTCTTACGCTGCTCTTGTTCGTAACGCATGCGGCTCAGGTCCAAGCTGAGAGCCATCTGCGCGCGGGCCTTCGCCATCGCCGACCGCTCAAGTGATTCCTTGATCCGCACATCCATCCGCGGCAACTGAACCGAAAGCGTCTCTTCCCTGTTCACCTTCGCGCTCTCCAGACTGAACTTGGCCCGCTCGACCGCGTCTCGCTGCCGCTTCAGCACGATCTCCTCGGTCTCTTCGGTCAGGTCGTCGGCCTTGTACATCTTCTCCAGTTGATCGAGTTCGTCTTGCTCGTATTCCAAGTTCGACTTGTAGTACTTCAGCATAAACTCGGCTGACTTCACCATCATCGGGCGATCGATTTCGTTGTAACGCTTGTGGTCTTCCCGCGCTTCGCGATCCGAACGGTTCGCCCCCTCGAAGTCCATCTTCAGCGTTCTTTCGAGTCGAGGAAGCTCTTCCTCGGCTCGGGCAATCGCCAACTCGTTGAGCCGCATTTCCAACTCCATGTCGTCGATCGCCTCGTTGATCTTCTTCGCATCGAACTTGAAAAGCGTTTCCCCCTTCCGCACACGAGTGCCCAGGGGCACGACCTCCACGATCTCGTAATCGGTCCACGAATCGGGCCGCAGCGGCACCTCCGTCATCTTGCCGGCCACGAAGGTGCCATCCACCACGTGATCGATCCGCAGCCGCTTCTGTTCAACCTTGTGGGTCTTGCGTTCGGCTTTGGCTTTCTCCTGCTTACCCTCGGCTTTGGCGGGCTTTTCTCCGCTTGTTTCCGCGTCCTCTTTTGCTTTGCTCTTGTCTGCGCCTTCCTCCTCGCCCTTGGTGTTGCTCTTGTCTTTCTTCTTGTTCTCGCCGTTGCCCTTGTCGTTGCTTTTGGCAGATGCTGCCGTCGAGCTTTCCGACTTCGATTCGTCCGCCTTCTCGGCCAGCGTCGGCTCCTTCGCCTGCTGTTCGTTGTCGGCCGCCGCGGCATCGGCGGTAATGGCATGCAACGTCGGGTGAGCCTCGTGGGCCTCGTTGCTGTTCGTACCGAAGATATGCATTCCCAGCAAGAACACGACCAAAAATGGGCCGCGGTTTAATACACGTTTCATCATGAGTCTCCAAGGTGATAACTATCATTCTCCCCAGAAAAACGCTAAATTGCAACCAGCCCGATTCCTCTTTCCCTCCACGCCTTGTTGTGCCTCGTGCCCACGAGTTGAGCCGATGCCCGGCCCAAGTATTTCGCCATGACCAAGATTTATACCCGCACCGGCGACCAAGGCGAAACCTCTCTCCTCGGCGGCGAACGAGTTCGTAAGGATACTTTGCGGATCGAGACGATCGGTTGCGTCGACGAAACGAATGCGGTCCTCGGCCTGGCTCGTGTCGAACTCACTCGCAGCGGCGTCGCCCCCGAGGGGTTGGACGATTTCCTTCTGCGAATTCAACACGCGCTCTTCGATCTAGGCGCCGAGCTTGCCAGCCGATCGAAGAACACCGCCTCAACCAGCCGCCTAGATGACGCGGCCATCACCGATCTCGAAGCCACGATCGACCGGTACGAAGCCCAGTTATCACCCCTCCGCGAATTCATCCTGCCGGGCGGGGCCGCCGCGGCCGCTCAACTGCACCTAGCCCGCTGCGCGTGTCGCCGGGCAGAACGCCGCCTCGTCCAATTGGCTGCCTCCGAACCGGTCCGCTGCGAATTGGGATGTTTCGTCAACCGCCTCGGCGATCTCCTGTTTGTCCTCGCGCGAGTCGTCAACAAGGCGAACCGAATCCCAGACGTCGCCTGGCAGCAACGAAACAAGTAAGTTGGGGGTATCCGGAATTTGGATCCGCTTTCAGCCCTCGGCTTTGCCGGGGGGGCCGCGATGTCACGATGCATCGAAGGCCAAAAACTATAGCGCTAAGTCAAACCACAATACCACAAAGAACACGAAGAACACGAAGGAAATAGGGCATGAATCGTGGCAGAAATGCTGGGGTGCCCCTACACGTTGCAACGAATAAGTTGGCTCATTGAAGATGCGAACACTTTGCTCCGGCCCGTTGAGGCCTAAATACCCAATTTCCTGGCTTGCTTGGTGTTCTTCGTGCTCTTTGTGGTTCATCAATCTAGTGCTGTAGTACTAACCCCCCAGCAAATAGGCTGTGTATCCCTTTCCCAAACACCCTGAGTAGGTTCGTGGCAGAAAATCTGTTTGCGCCGCTGATGAACTTCACTTCCAGTAATCGCCGCGATGAGCCGCATCTACGCGGCACTTTCGCGGTATCGTTTTTTCCATTTCAGCAGGTTCGTTCCGTGTTAGCTTTACGCGGGTCTTGGCTTGTCGTATATCTAGGCCCGGCGACTCGGCACAAACGAAGTCGCCAACCAACTCGGCGGGAGGACTCCTAAACATGAAAAAGATCGAAGCCATCGTTCGTCACTTCAAGGTGGAAGATGTCAAAAATGCCCTCACGGCGGCGGGCATTGGCGGAATGACGATCACCGAGGTGCGGGGGTGTGGTCGGCAGAAAGGGCACACCGAAACGTACCGCGGCACCGAGTATACCGTCGATCTTGTTCCGAAGGTCAAGGTGGAGGTGGTGCTCGACGACGCCAAGCTCAAGCCCGTCCTGGAAGCCGTTGCCAACGCCGCCCATACCGGCCAAATCGGCGATGGAAAAATCTTCGTCTCCACGCTCAGCGAAGTCGTCCGCATCCGCACCGGCGAAACCGGGGCCGATGCCCTATAATTGTGTTGGCCAACCGCCTTCTTGCCTCGGCTCGATACGCGAAGATCGTGCCCGGCCCGGCTTTCGCCAGCGCCGCCACACACCCTTGTGCTCACACCTTCATCGTCCACCGGCCATTCAACCCCGATCCATTTGCACTTCATGCCCACAGGAGACCGACTACGTTCGATCATCCACGAGGTTCGCCAAGAGCTTGCAGACGGCCGACGGCAGCTTCGTGCCCAGCACGACCTCGGTTTGGAAGGCTCCCGAACATGCGCGCGGTTCACCACGCTCGTGGATCAATCGGTGCGGCGGATCTACGACGCCTACCTGGGTGGCCTAGGCGAGTCCGAAGCCGACGAAATCCGCGAGCGGGTCGCCCTCGTCGCGCACGGTGGCTTCGGCCGACGACAGCAAGCGCCCTTTTCCGATATCGACTTGATGATCCTCTACGGCGGCAAACGCGACGCACCCATCACCCAACTCGCCACCCGACTCACGCAAGATATCTGCGACGTCTTTCAACACCTGGGCCACAGCTTGCGAACCCCCGCCGAGGCACTCCAGCAGGCCCGCACCGATCCCCAAGCCGGCACCTCGCTCCTCGAATCGCGCCTGCTCCTCGGCAACAGCGAGCTTTACGGCCAATACCTCACACAGATGAAAGCGATGGTCGAACGCCGCGACACCTCGCTCGCCACCCAGTTCATCGCCGAGCGACGCAAGGAACGACTCGTTTATGGCGAGACCGTGTATCTGCTCGAACCCAACGTGAAACGCTCACGCGGTGGGCTGCGCGATGTCCACCTGCTGCGATGGCTCTGGTGTTTGAAAGCTGGCGTTGCCGATCCCGATCGCCTTCACGACATGGGCGTCCTCTCGAAGTTCGATCACCGGCGGCTCCTCTCGGCCCAGAACTTCTTGCTTCGCGTTCGCAACGAAATGCACTTCTTCGCAAACGAGGCCAACGACGCGCTCAGCCGCGCCGAACAGTTGCGGCTTGCCGAGTACCTGAAGTATCAGGGTCGGCAGGGCAAGCTGCCCGTCGAACTGTTCATGCGAGATTACTTCCACCACACCTCTCACGTGTGGCAAATGGCGCATCGCCTCTCCGAGCTGATGCAGCCCACCACTCGCATGAGCCGCGTGCTCGAACCCGTGCTCGGACGGCGCATGGTGGATGACTACCAGATCGGCCGAAACGAAGTCAGCGCCACGCCCCGCGCAACCGCCCGACTGGCTCAACATCCCGAGGAGGTGGTCAAACTCGTCGATCTCGCGCGGCACGAAGGCAAACGCATCTCGCAAGATACCTGGCACTACGTGTATCGCACGGCCCCCCAATACGCGAGCGACCCCAAACCCGCCCTAATGGATCGTTTCCTCGCCCTCCTTGAAGAACCGTTACGCTTGGGCGAATCGCTCCGCCGACTCCACGAACTAGGCGTGTTGGAAAAAGTGATCCCCGAGTTCTCGCACGCTCGCAGCTTCTTGCAGTTCAACCAGTACCACAAATACACCGTGGATGAGCACTGTATCCGCGCCGTGCAAGAGGCGACTCGCTTCATCGAGCGATCCGACGAAGTGGGGAAGCTCTACCGCGCCTTGCGCGATAAAACACGGCTCCACCTGGCGCTGCTCATTCACGACCTGGGCAAAGGCCACGAAGAGGATCATAGCGAAGTGGGACGCCGCATCGCCCTCTCGACCGCCGAACGGTTCCAACTGCCACCAGACGAAGCCCAAACGCTCGAATTCCTCGTTCACAAACACCTGCGGATGTCGCATGTCGCGCTGAAGCACGATATCTCCGATCCGCAGCTTGTGGCTCGCTTCGTTGCCGAGGTCGGTTCACGCACCAACCTCGACCTGCTATTTCTCGTCACCTGCGCCGATCTCGCCGCCGTCGGACCCGGCGTGCTGAACAGTTGGAAGGTGCAGGTGCTTGCCGATCTTCACGCCCGCGCGGCAAGGCAGTTCGCGGCCGAGGGCGATCCAGGCATCGAACCAATCGGCGCGGCCGAACGCCGGGCCGCTTGGGAGCTGTTGTCGAACACCGAACAGGCCGACTCCTGGTTCACACGCCAATTGGCTGTCCTTCCCGAGCCGTTTGTCAACAAACGCACTCCCGCCGCTATGGTCGAAACCTTGCGCCGCCTGCGTGCTCTCATACAACGCCAAGGCGCCGCCTGGGCAAACTACCTGCCCGAAACCGATACGGTCGAGTACATTGCCGGGATCGACCAAGGGGCCGGCCGCGCCATCTTTTCCGGCATGGCCGGCGCCCTCACCAGCCAACGCCAGCAAATCTTGGCCGCCGAAATTAATATGCTCGAAGACGGCCTCATGCTGCTCCGCTATGTCGCCCACGAACCCGAGTCACCAGGCCAGCCCTCGGCCACGCGGCTCGCGGAAATCTGCCAGGCCTTGCTCGCCTCCATCGATTCCGACGCTCCGCCTCGCTTCCCAAAAATCTTGGGCCGCGAACAAATGGAAGCCGCCGCCGCGCTCACCAACTTGCCAAACGAAGTGCGAATCGATAACGATCTCTTCGACCGTTTCACCGTGATCGAAGTCTACACCATCGACCGCCGTGGCCTGCTCTTCCGCCTGGCAAGAGCTCTTCACGACCTGGGCTTCGTGATCCGCTTCGCAAAAATCGCCACCTATCTCGACCAGGTTGTCGACGTGTTCTATGTGGTCGATCGAGATTCTCGAAAAATCGAAGACCTCGATCGTTTGGAGGAACTTCGCGCCGCGCTCTCCGGCGTAATCTCGTTCTCGTCCACAAGCCCCTAATCCGCATTTCTCACAATCAAAACCACGGAGCCACGCAGAAAACCAGTAGCAAGTACCCCTACCCCAAGGAACGGCAGAAACACTCTGTGTCCTAGCTACGGGCGGTTGACCTTGCTTCAAACGATCTCTTGGCTTGTTCTCCGTAACCTCGGTGTGCTCCGTGGTGAATAATCCGCGTTAGAACTCGCGGCGGATTTCGCTGTTTCCGAACAATCGCCCCAGCCGATATAACTGGATGCAACACAGGCCACGCCTTGGTGGGGCCACGGAATCGCCGCCTGCCCATGGCACGGCGATTGACCCCCCAAGAATTTGACCCTGATCCAGTCATCAAGGTAAAATTGATTGGGCAGGCACGACCGCGAATCGCTCGCTTCGTGCTGGCCCGCTTTGTTCCGCATCGCTCGGGTCGGTTCGGCGCCTTTCCACGCGTGCCAGCCTGCCGACGGTGCCCATGCGGCGTCTGCAGCTCGGTTCCACTCCTGCGGCAGCGCCCGCGGAAAGGGACCGGTCCATGTACGCAGACCCGCGCCTCTCGGCCACTCGCCGCTTCTTCACCGGTATCACCGAGTACGCCTTCGCCGCTCGGCTCGGCGTCGCCGATCCGCCACTCGTTGATTACATCGCCGAGCTGCTCGTCCGCTTCGTCAGCTGCGAAGAACTGTACCCCGTCCGCTCGGTTCGCGGGCAGCGGCTTACCGCCCTCACCGATATGCTCGCCGAGGCCCAACAACGCGAAGGGGCCGCCCGACAAAAAGTCCATCGTCACATCGGAGACTTCACCCTCTTCTGGAGCGGCCTCTACCCCGAGGTCGTCCAGCACCTCCGCCGCGGCAGCAAGGACGCACTGCTCGATTACCCCCAGCAAGGAAAACTCGCCTACTACATCGCCAGCACCATCCCCACCCAATCCGAAGTACCGCCCCCAGACATCCTCAAACGCCTCAGCGAACAGTTCGACCTCTGCGCCTACGGCCTCGCCGAAATCCGCCGCCAGTGGGAACACTCCACCGATTCCGACGCCCCTCTCCTACTCGGCTAACTTTGCGAGACGCATTCCGCGAAGCGCTCACGCCAACTACCGTGGGCACGAACCACGCAACTTCCAATCTAACTTCTTCCGCCTCACTCCCTTCGGCGGAGGGTCGAAAAGAGGGGGAATCCGCTGCCCGCCCCGCGCTCCACCCCGCGCTCCGCTCCGCGTCGCGGCTAAACACTCACCCCCTGCACAAACTTCGTTCTGGCCCTCGACCCTCGCCCCTCCCCCCATCAGGTGGCCAAAAATTCTTGTGGAAATCGGCCAC
>JADZFK010000110.1 GCA_020849945.1 Pirellulales bacterium
CGGACGAAGTATTCGCCGAACTCCTCGCTGACGCGTTGGTTCATTTGGTGATCCATGAGCCACATCGCTACCTCGGCAATACGGGCCGGCCATTCTTCAATTTCAATGCCGTAGAATTGGTGAACGTCGATCCGGAAGAGTGTGTTGAGTACGTCGAAGCGGCGCTGAGAATGACCATTTCCATTGCGTTCCTCCAACTCTTTGCGATAAAGGCGGCGAACGATTTCCAGTTCCAACTGCCGAAGCTCGCGGTAAGAAACAACGAGGAAGTTGCCGCAGCCGCAGGCGGGGTCGAGCAGCCGCATGTCGGCCAGGCGATTGTGGAGCTTCTTGAGCTTTTGCGTATCATGGCCCGCCTTTTCCAGGTCGGCTTTGAGGCCGTCGAGGAACAGCGGCCCAATGACCTTCAGGATATCGCGCTCGCTCGTGTAATGGGCACCAATTTGGCGGCGTTCACGCGGCTCCATAACGGCTTGAAACAGCGCCCCAAACACGGCGGGCGAAATGCGGCTCCAATCGAACTTCGTGCAGGCGAGAAGCCGGTTACGCATGTCCGAATTGAACTCCGCAAAGCTCAGCGACTCGGCGTACAGTTCGCCGTTGACATACGGCAACGCCGCCAATTCTTCCAGTAAATTCTTTTGCCGGCTCTCGTTGGGCGTGTTCAGCACCTGGAACAACCGGGCCAGTTGTGGGCCCAGATCGGAGCCATCGGGGTTCGTGTGGTTCTCTAGGAAGAGCGTAAAAGCATCGCGGTCGAAGATGCCGGTATCCTCGGCGAACAGGCAGAACAGAATGCGAACGAGTAGCCGCTCCAGATCGTGGCCTGAGTACCCGCCCCCTTCCAGGGAGTCGTGCAGGTCGCCCATGATCCGCACGGCTTTGATGTTGATCGGGTCTTCCGGCTCCAGCTTGTGCCTGCGATATCCGGCAATGAAACCGAACTCGCTGACATGCAGGTGAAATTCAGAAAGTGGAAACTCGATCGAGGTTTCGTCTACGAGGTCGTGCAGGGCAATACGGGCGAAATCGGAAACGATGATGTACTGGGGAACTTCGTCGGAACGACCTTCACGCGCGAGGTCTTGGACGTACTCCATCGCCTGCGAGTGGGCCTTGCCTAGGTCTTCGCCCCGGCTCTTGTGCTCGGCGATGAGGATCGCCTTCCAAAAAAGGTCGATGAAGCTGTAATGGCCGCGGATGTTCTTGACCGGCTCCTCAAAACTGGCGACGTGCCTTCGGTTGAGGCCATAGACCTTGAAGAACTCGTCCCAAAAGGACTTGGCCTCGGCGTGTTCGCGCGATTCGGTAGCCCACTCCCTGGAGAAGGTTAATGCGCGAGATCGAATTTCGTTCCATGAAATTGGCAAGAAAGAATGCCCAAAAACGCGAGGACTGTTCTTGTGAGCAAAACGCCCACCGCGGCGGGCTTCATCATCGCGTACTTGATTGGTTCGTTCAAGTGACCGTTCGGCTCCACCAGGGCCGATCCGTTATTCATGTTCGAGACAGCGAGGACTCACGAACCCGCAGCGTCAGCGAGGGAATGTGTGCTTCTTCCCTCGCTGACGCTGCGGGCTAGTTTTCAATACACTCGCCCAATTTGACTGAATGATCCGCCCTGTCGGCTCCACGCCCCTTGGTTCGTCGATGGCTGGCAATCCGATCCTCACCGCTTTCCGCTTTGTTCGATGTAGTTTTGCACCGGCGTCTTGGCTGCCTCGACCGCGGCGGCGATTCGTTCCGGTTCGCGTTCGATATGTTGATGCATTCGGCGGATTTCGGCATCCAGTTTGTCAAGCTGCACACGGAGCCGCTCGGACTCGGTTCGCGCGGCCTGCTCGCGGTAGAACAGATCGGTCACGTCGATGGGATCGGCCCGCGTGATATTGAACTCGCGCCGAAACTCGTCACGCGATTCAGCCCGAATCTTCTGAACTTCACCATCGGAGCGGGCCTTTTCGCCCGCAAGCCGCTGATTCAATTCGTCCCATTCCGCCTTCTCCACGGCCATCATATCGATAGCGGCAAGGATTTCCTCGGCAGCCTTCCGATTCCGCAACAACACGTCCTTCTGATGCTGTGCATCGAGCTGGGCAAGTTCAAGCTCCAGCTTTCGCTCGGCGTCGCGAATTCGCTTGGTCTTCTCAAATTCTGCGGCGGCAACTTGCTCCTCGACGTCGGCGTGTTCGCGACGAGTTTCTTTCTTGCGCCGTTCGATCTCCTCGCGAAGGCGGCCAACTTCCAGGGCCTCGCCACGGAGATCGGTGAGCTCGCTGATTTCGTCCCGTAACGCATTGCGTGCTTGCTCTCGCTCCTGCAACTGGCGCGATAGCTCCCCTTCCTTCGCAACATAGGAAGCTGTCAATTGCTCCAGTTTGAGATTGTGGGTTCGCGTAGCACGTTCGAGCTGTGTGCTCAACGATTCGGTAGCCTCGGCAACGCGCTCGATGACCCGAGCGTGGGACTGGCGGATTTCATTCGCCATTTTCTCGGCCTCGGCGGCACGCGTTTTCTCCTGCTCGATTTGCAGCTCCAATTCTTTGATACTTTTCTCGTGCGCCTCGCGCTGGCGTCGATCGGCAATTTCCGCCTCGCGGAGCCGCAAATTGAAATCCAACTCTTTCAGTTGAACTTCGCCCGGGGAAATAGGCCCCCTCTCCTTGGCTTCGAGCATTTCCAGAAATTCGACTGCCAGGTCTTTAGCTTCTTGGGCTTTGAGCGATTGAATCTCAGCTTCAGTCCACTTCATAGAGGCATCTCCCGGTGTTGAACTTCGAGGGCACGGCGGCGGTATCGTACCACCCCGGCAGACCGGATTGTATCCGATGCTGCCGCTAGATTGTAAGCACATCGGTTCGGCCTACCGACGGGAGTCTCGTTGGCGGCCGTTGCAATCAACTTCGTCCATCGTGGAACAGGGCATTCACATTGTGGTACCGAGGACTGACACAAGAAAGAAGCAAAGAAAACCCCGCAAAGCTTGGTACCTGGCGGGGCTGAACGTCACCAAGCCGCAAGCGGCTGAAGATGGCTATGCCTCATCGAGCGGGAAGCAGGTACGGACGCTCTTGAAGCGGAGAAAATCGCGATCGACTGTGTGGATCGTGGCCCCGTATTCAGAGGCAATCGCCGCGATTTGGGCGTCGGTAGTTAGGTTCCCGCCCACCGCCCCCGCTTGTTCAAGCAATTCGACCACCAGCTTGAAATGATCGGGGCCTTCGGCGACCAGCCGGGTCACGCTCGCATCCAGCCAGTGGTTGATTTCCGTCGCAACTCGTTCGAGGGTAAAGGGAGCCTTAAAGGCGGTGGTGGCTGTACCCACCCTCATGAACGAAAACAGCACCGGGTAACATAAGCCGACCATTTCGGTGCCCGACAAACATCCTTCCCACCACTTCTTGGCCGCTTCACAGTCGGGAGAAGTCGTGTTGTAGGCATACAACAAGAGGCTGGAATCGGGAATGATCAATCGGATTGCTTCCTCTGCATGAGGCGCGCTCGATCGGCGGTGTTCCGCAGAAACCGTTCGACATCCCACTCGTGCTCGAGGTCGTGGACGTTGGCGATGTCGATGCCGGCCTTACACCCCATGTCCCAGCCTTTAACCACAAAGGGTTCGGAGGTCGGCGATGGAACTTCCCCGGCAAGCCCCTTCTTGATGGCACGGTTCAAAACGCCCTTGAAGCTTTCGCCAGAACGCTCCATAGCAGTGCGTAGGAGCTGCTCGACATCAGGGTCGATTGTTACAGTCGTTCTCATATTGCAATCATAGCACCACAAAATATTGCTGCCAAGCTGTCAATCGCCTGAGCGTAAGCAAAAACCCCGCATAAGTCTTTTGAACTTTTGCGGGGTTTTGTAATAAAACCTGGCGATACCTACTTTCGCGCTGGTAGGCACTATCATCGGCCCGGAGAGCTTAACGGCTGTGTTCGGGATGGGAACAGGTGTTTCCTTTCCGGTATGGTCGCCAGAAGAGGTTCGCAGCACGGTTAGATGCCGCGAGCCTGGTTTGGATTTGGTTGAATGCAAGAGTGGGCTGACGAGGATGCGGGAAGCGGGATGCGGGGAGCAGGGCCGGACAGAAGCCGATCCTAATTCCCCCATTCCTCGCGTCTCGCAAACGCGCCACTTTATTTGTCCTAGATTCTTGATCGGGATGGGAACAGGGCATGCAAAGGGATCGGGTTTCCATCGGAATCCCTGACCCCCGCATCCTGCATCCTCACCCCTTTTTTCAAGAGCGTTAGATAAATGTGGCCAAGCGTTCGTCCGTTAGTACCGGTTAGCTGAACACATTGCTGTGCTTACACATCCGGCCTATCGACCTGGTCGTCTTCCAGGGGACTTTCGGCCATTAGCCAACGAAACCTGATCTTGGAGCGGGCTTCACGCTTAGATGCCTTCAGCGTTTATCCGTTCCGGCCATAGCTACCCTGCCATGCCGCTAGCGCGACAACAGGAACACCAGAGGGCCGTCCATCTAAATCCTCTCGTACTAAAGATGAACCTCCGCAAGTTTCGTGCGCCCACAGTAGATAGGGACCGACCTGTCTCACGACGGTCTGAACCCAGCTCACGTACCACTTTCATCGGCGAACAGCCGAACCCTTGGGAGCTTCTCCACCCCCAGGATGTGATGAGCCGACATCGAGGTGCCAAACCGCTCCGCCGCTATGGACGCTCGGGAGCGATAAGCCTGTTATCCCCGGAGTACCTTTTATCTGTTGAGCGATAACCCTTCCATACGGGATTACCGGATCACTAAGCCCTACTTTCGTACCTGCTCGACTGATAAGTCTCGCAGTTTAGCACCCTTCTACCTTTGCGCTCGAAGCCTGATTGCCAACCAGGCTGAGGGTACCTATTGGGCTCCTCCGTTACTCTTTAGGCATTGGTGTTCGTCTTGCGAGCGGTACCTTGTACCGCATTTCAGGAATAACAAACGGATCAACGAGCTTGCAAAACTTCTCGAACGACTGGCCGGATAGGTAGATTTGGTATCCATCCGACTGACGTCGAGGTTTTGCTGCAAGTTGGAAATGCGATGCGAGCACACCGATCAAACGCTCAACATCAGGCAATTGAAAAGCCTGAGTATTGAGAATCACCGCTTTGGATTGCCTTGACTTCATGGAGCCATCGTCCATGAACCAGTAGGCCAAACTCCGCGGCGACAACCAGCGATGAATGAGTTTTGGTACCTGCTTCCGGCCCTGCAGATAGTACTGCCGAGCATAAAAGCGAAAGGCGCCATGACTCACAGTATTGAAAGCCCAACTAACGGTCGGTGTACCGATTCGCGAAGTCTTGGATCGACGCCGCGGACCGGACAATACCCACTCGCCAAAGACCGAACGCAGATGTCGAACGTACGCTTCATGATCGGCGGATTGCTCGATTTTCAGACGATACGTTCTCCCTTGGTTCTGCGATTCGAGACAAGCATCGCCGAGCAGCGCACCAACTACAACTTCACGCTGTAGAGAAGAGAGCTCGAGCAATGCCTTTTGGGCCTCAATTGCTTTGCTTCGCATTCCCGCTATTTCTGAAATAAAAGACGCTGAAAAACAGCTCTTAGTCGCCTAAGAGATCAGACTGTATCACCATCCGCAAAATAGGCGGATGCCTGGCGTTCAGTCGTTGAGGGGTCAAAAGCCATCGGAGGCTTCGACTTCCCTGCTGATTGTCCGCACCGAGAGCATTTTCAGTCGCCGGTGGCGACTAGCTTCGGATACTACATTGCCTGGCCGACGCTCGTAACGGGGAACGTGCGGCTGGCAAACGGAGGTTCCAGCATACAGCCAAGATCATTCTCAATGTTGCCATTGAGACGCCCCAAAATTGAGGAGACCGCCCCAGTCAAACTGCCCAACTGACACTGTCCGCTGCCCGGTTGCACGGGAAACAGCGTTAGAACTTATGCATAAAAAGGGTGGTATTTCACCGATGGCTCTGCCTGTGCTGGCGCACAAGCTTCGAAGCCTCCCACCTATCCTACACAGTTTATACACGAGCCCAATATCAGCCTACAGTGAAGGTTCACGGGGTCTTTCCGTCTAGCTGCGGGAACGTGGCATCTTCACCACGACTACAATTTCACCGGGTTAGTGATTGAGACAGTGCTTCTGTCGTTGCGCCTTTCATGCAGGTCGGAACTTACCCGACAAGGAGCTTCGCTCACGTTCATTCTCGCTGTTTCCAGCGGACGTGGACTATATCTTTATCCGTGTGCCATGAGTTCCGAGCGAACGACCATCAAAGCAGGTCGAACGGCTGAGTTCATGGTGAGAGCTACGTCAACAATCTCGATTAAACCATTACGGCAGAGATGTTTTCGTTGGCTCATAAGTCGAATGACCTGTCGAAACTTGAGGAAATCGATATTCTTCTTGGTCTTCAATGGGTGTTCTTGAAAGAACACGCACACGCGACGAAGAACATCCAATTTCCTGATCCGCAGACACTGTCGATCATCATGATTGGACCGGACGACTCCAGCCCCAAAGAATCTCTTCAGTGCGAGCAAGATTTGTCGATCTCGCTCATGTTGAGTAATGACGAATTCAGGAAGAACCTGATAACCCATACTCATATCCGGATGTTTGTTAACGCTGACGTGAAAGCAGCCTTCACCATCGACGAAACCAACCACCCAATCTGCGGCAAGATCCACGGTATTCAACTCCACGATCGGATACTCGGCGTATAGTCTCTGAGGATCCCCGAAGGCAAGATTGCCGTTGGGTTTCCTGCGGATTGTCCAATCCTCAGCCATTGTTACGTCGCACCCCCGAGGGTGCGAAGACGTAGGTGAGGCTCTAAGGAGTTTCCCGCATACAGCCGAGTGTTTGCCTGAGAATTACTTCCCAGGAAGGCAGTGCAATCTACCTTAGGACCGTCATAGTTACGGCCGCCGTTTATTGGGGCTTCGGTCGTGAGCTTCGCCTTGCGGCTAACCCTCTACCTTAACCTACCAACACCGGGCAGGCGTCAGTCTCTATACATCCACTTACGTGTTAGCAGAGACCTGTGTTTTTGATAAACAGTCGCAGAAGCCGATTTACTGTGACCTGGACCAGCGTAAACCATTCCAGGTACCCCTTATCGCGAACTTACGGGGTCATTTTGCAGAGTTCCTTAACCACTATTCTCCCGAGCGCCTTAGACTACTCGTCTCGCCTACCTGTGTCAGTTTTAGTACGGTCAGCTAAGCTTCAACCCTACGAAGCTTTTCTTGAACGTCCTGCCGATGATTTCGTGAACATAAACGCACTCAGTCCGCACACTTGGCTAAATGGGGCGGATTTACCTATCCCCCGCCTTGCGTGCGTCCACGGACATTTCTATTCGTACCGCTCACCTTTCGGACGTTGTCCCTCCATCGGTCCACTTAGCTGGCGCAGGAATGTTGACCTGCTGTCCATCGTCTACGCCTTTCGGCCTCGACTAAGGCACCGGCTAACCCTGGGCGGATTTACCTTCCCCAGGAAACCTTAGGCTTTCGGCGGGCAGGATTCTCACCTGCCTTATCGTTACTCATTCCGGCATAATCACCACCAGGCCCCACCACCGCTCCTTACGGTACGGCTTGTATCTGACCTGGTGCGCTCTCCTACCACGTACATTGCCCGTAGGCTTTGTACATCTACTGCTTCGGTGTAATGCTTACTCCCGTTCATTATTGGCGCAGAACTGCTCGACCAGTAAGCTGTTACGCACTTTTTAAATGGTGGCTGCTTCTAAGCCAACATCCTGGTTGTCACAGCAATTCAACTTCCTTAGTGACTAAGCATCACTTCGGGACCTTAGCAGATAGTCTGGGTTGTTTCCCTCTCGACCGCGAAGCTTATCCCTCGCGGACTGACTCCTGAGATAGTCGCATTAGTATTCGGAGTTTGGTTCGGCAGAGTAGCCTGTGAGGGCCCTCCAACCAATTCAGTCTCTCTACCCCTAATGCGTAGTGGCTCAAGGCTAGCCCTAAAGCTATTTCGGAGAGAACGAGCTATCTCCACGTTTGATTAGACTTTCACTCCTCCCCACAAGTCATCCCCTCGGTTTTCAACCCAAGTGGGTTCGGTCCTCCACGCAGTATAACCCGCGCTTCAACCTGCTCATGGGTAGATCACGTGGTTTCGCGTCTACCGCCAACGACCAATTGTCGCCCTATTCAGACTCGGTTTCCCTTTGGCTTCGGCCCGAAGAGCCTTAACCGAGCCGCTGACGGTAACTCGCCGGATCATTATGCAAAAGGCACGCCGTCACACATTGCCCCGAAGGGCCATAGTGCTCCGACCGCTTGTAAGCGCATGGTTTCAGGTTCACATACCTCCCCTAGCAGGGGTTCTTCTCATCTTTCAATCGCCATACTGGTTTACTATCGGTCATCAGGGAGTATTTAGCCTTACGAGATGGTCCTCGTAGATTCAACCGGGATTCCACGTGGCCCGGCCTACTCAGGTACCCCTCGAGAGATTGTCGGTTGTCGCATACGGGACTGTCACCCTCTTTGGTTCAACTTTCCAAAAGATTCTGCTAACCGGCAATTTGGTAACTCTCATGTGAGAGGCCCTACAACCCCGCAGAGGAAACCTCCGCAGTTTGGGCTATTGCGCTTTCGCTCGCCACTACTGACGCAATCGATTTTTCTTTCTTTTCCAGTGGGTACTTAGATGTTTCAGTTCCCCACGTTGGCCACGCACAGCTATGAATTCACTGTACGCTGATTCGGGCACCCCGGGATCATCACTTGTTTGTCAACTCCCCCGGGCTTTTCGCAGACTTCCACGCCCTTCATCGCCTCCTGATGCCAAGACATCCCCCATACGCCCTTAGTAGCTTGGCCACATTTATCAAACGCTCTTGCAGAAGCCTTCAGCTATTAGCCTTCAGCCTTCAGCCAGAAGTTTGATAAATGCTTGGTGATTCGGTTGCATATCCGAACCACACTACGTTGTTGTCCATGCCGCCGGCGAAGGCGAACATGGACGAGTAACGCTCGAACTATAATCTAAGAACAAAAAAAGAGTCTTGGCTAAGCAATGTCACACACACCGAGCCAGGATGGCTCGGCTAGATACGACTTGCTTAGCAAGATGCCACTCTTGCTTTCAAACCAAATTGTCAAAGATCGACTGCCGGTTGCCGCGAACGGCGACTGGCAACTCGGTCACAATCTACCGAGCCTATTCACTGCCGAACCGATAACTCGATTCACCAATGGACAGAGGCCGACAAGGCAGGTGTAATCCCTCCTGGATCGGGGCTGCCTTACCAGCCTCTGGCCATTTGCATGGCATTGCTACCGATGGGCCACTTCAGAGCCCCTTCGGCGGCACCGCGAAATGTAACAGCCAAGTTCGGCTGCAGCACACGCTGAGATGTAGATTCTAGCGAACCCTGGCTTGGCGGCAAGGGGGCATTTTGCAAAATATTAAAAATCTTGCCGAACCGAAGTCAGCGGTAAAATAGGGGACTTTTGACGTGGGTGATCGTGATGGAAACCAATTGGCTCTGAATCGGCCGGCCGAACGTGTCTGCTTTACGAAAACTGCCGAGCATCCTAGATAGCCGACCCGTTTCGGGTCGGAAGCAGCATACAGGATCTATGCGGCGGCATAGCCCGGCATCACCGGGCCAAGATGGCCGGGCTATCTAGAGTCGCTTGATGGACCATCTGGGGTTCCACTCGATCGAGCATCAGGCATTGGCGATGCAGCCTGCGGGCTGGGTCGAGGCTTGGTTTCTGGCCCGAACCAGAAGGTCTTGGGCCGACTCATTCTGACCAAGCTCCGCGATGCCGTGACGCAGTCGGAGTTCCAGCCGGCGGTCGACCAAGGGGAGAATGCAGGTGGCGGCCGCGGCGTGCATGCGTTTGACCAACTGCAGGACGTCATCGAGTGTACTGCCGGGAAGCATGATGACCAGTTCGCCACGTTCGAGTTTGGCCAGCACTTCCATCTCGCGGAGAACTTTTTGAATGGCCGAGGCCGCGGCGTCGGTCATTTGTCGGGCGATCATCAGCCCGTATTGGCGCGAGATGGAATCGTACTCTTCAAGCTTGACGCACATGACGGAGAGGGGAACCCCGAATCGTTGGCTCTCGATGACTCGACGCCGGAGCAGCTGTACGAAGGCCCCACCGCTCGCAGAGCTGAGAGCGGCGTCGGCCGGTGGGGAATCTGGCGACTCCGACTGCGAAACCGGCGATCCGTCCGAGGGCGTGGCCTCTTTCGCGGCGTTCGGGTTCGCAACCGCTTCGGCAATGGGTAGGAGTGTTGAGCCTGTGTTCCAATGGCCGCAATTGCGGCCCGCTTTCTTGGAAGCGTACAGACCATCGTCGGCACGCCGAATGAGTCGGACAAGATCGTCGTCGGCGTTGTATTCTGCAAGCCCGAGGCTGCACGTTACTTTCAGTTTCTTTGCCTCGAAGACGGTCGTGGAATTCTCGATGGCTTTTCGAATTCGTTCGGCCACCTTGCACGCGGTCGCGGCGTCGGTGGCGGGCAGGATAACGCCAAACTCTTCACCGCCGTAGCGACAGGGCAAATCCATCTCGCGGCATTCGATTTCAAGCACTTTACCAACTTGGCGCAGAACTTCGTCGCCCGCCTGATGGCCGTGGGTATCGTTGAATTTCTTGAAGTAGTCGATATCGAGCAGAACCAGTGTGCAAGGAGTGCCTTTGCGTTGACGTTCGCTCAAGCGGCGTTTGAGTTCGTCGTCGAATGCGCGGCGATTCGAGAGCCCGGTGAGCGAATCGGTGCGGGCTTCCGATTCATGAACCTTGATTTCGACGGCTTGCTCGGCGAGTTGTTTCTCGGCCACGGCAAGCCGTTGCTGCAGTTCGGTGTTGGCGGTCAGGATATTCTCCATGGCGGCGAAGACGGCAACACTGGCTTCTTCGGAGCCTTGTTCGAGCCCCGCCAAGTTGCTGGAGATTTCCTGCATCTTGGTGTTGTGATCGACGACTTGGCTCGTGACGGATTGGGTCAAGTCGATGACCCGGCTTGCCGCCATCGCCGTGCGCTCCGAGGCCCGGCGAGACTCTACCAACTGTTTCGAGGAGAGCCTTTCGCGGTCACTGCCTTGCGAAGTTCTCGCAAGTTTGGCTTTGATGTACGATGCACCAATGGCAAAACCTAGCCCCAGCGCAACGCAAGCGCAGGCTACGTTGACGAGCAAGAAGGCACCAAGAGCAGCAGGGAGTAACGTCATGGGTGGGAGGGATATCGCGGTTGGCAACTGAGAACGACGAACGTAGGAATAAGTTCCTTTTCGGCCCCCCGTTCGGGAAGGTACACCAACTGGCACAGGGGGCGGTACAGCTTATCCAGGCGTATCTTAGGAAGCTCGTTCTTGCAGGTTCAAACGTATTCCTTGAAAGTGTAGGTTCCGCTAGCGAGCCTGGGGAGCAAGGTGTGTGGGAGAATTATATCCGGGACAGGTAGACTCGTTAGGGCTGTACCGATTGTACCGCCCTAACCCGGATTTCTCACCACGGAGCACACAGAGAACACGAAGAACAAGCCAAGAGATCGTTTGAAGAAGGTCAACCGCCCGTAGCTATGAGACAGGGTGTTTCCACCGTTTATTGGTGGTAGGGGTACTTGCTGCTGGTTTTCACCGTGGCTCCGTGGTTGTGATTGTGAGAAATGCGGACTAGGTTTGGCGATGCCAATAATAAAACCCGGCCCCCACGTCGTGAGAGCCGGGTATCGATTGTTGCTTTGAGAACAGGCCGGGGTGGCGATGCTGCAGCAAGCCACGACGGCGAACTCAGAAGCAGGTGGTGGTCACCTGAGGCGACCCGCCGGCCAAACTCAGGTTGAACCACCTCGTTGGCTAGAACCTATGTCGTACAAAGACCACCTCCTTCCCACTAGTTGCCCTGGCAACGCTGGGCTAGAACGCCAAAACCAAGATAGCCCCGCGTTACCCTCTAGTCCGTCGTGCCGCGTAAGCACGAGCCCGTTATCTACCATTATAATCGGGTCTACTGACATCGCCAGAGATTGATTTCGGTCGATTTCAGCGAATTCCCCGATTATTTGTGTAGGACCCCGTGCCCCCACGGCAGGTTCGCCCGTTCCTTCATAAAGTACTCCTCTCGCTCCGCGAGAGGGGGGAATCGGTGCTGGCCCGGATTTCTCACCACGGAGCACACAGAGAACACGAAGAACAAGCCAAGAGATCGTTTGGAGAAGGTCAACCGCCCGTAGCTATGAGACAGGGTGTTTCCACTGTTCACGGTGGTAGGGGTACTTGCAGCTGGTTTTCCCCGTGGCTCCGTGCCTCCGTAGTATTGATTGTGAGAAATGCGGACTAGTAGGCTGTGATTTTTTGAACCGGTATCGGCACAGGTGGTGGAAATAGCCGATTAGAACAGCGGCCTGCGGCCGCCGCTAACTCGAAATAACATTCCATTACAGGCTCGGCGCGAGATGAGTACTTTAGTTGTGCGTGGCACCTGCTCCGTCGCCGCTGAGGTGGCGGCGGAGGTAGGCGGCTCGCTCGATGTTGCGATCGGAGGTGTCTAGCTCCATGCCGGTGAGTTTTTGCAGGTGGGCTGGCTGGGTGTGAACAAAGAGTTTGTTGACGGTGGGAATCGCAACGTCGCGGATCAGGCCAAGGTTCACGCCCATGCGCAAGCTTGAGAGCAAGTGCATCGTTTCTTCCGAGCTGATCGTTTGGGCCGTTCGCAGGATGCCATAGGCGCGGCTGACGCGATCGTGGAGCGTTTCCTGGCTCTCGCGGATGAGGAAGTCGCGGGCCTTTCGTTCGTAATCGATGAGGACGGGAACCACGTCGGCAACTTTTTTGATGAGTTCCTCTTCCGATTGGCCGAGCGTCACCTGGTTGCTGATTTGATAGAAATCGCCCTGGGCCTGAGAGCCTTCGCCATACAAGCCGCGAACCGCCAGATTGATCTTCTGCAAGCTGCGGAAGACTTTGTCGATCTGCCGCGTAAGGACGAGGGCTGGCAGGTGGACCATCACGCTGCAGCGCAAGCCCGTCCCGACATTCGTGGGGCAGGCGGTCAAGTAACCGAAGTGGTCGTGATAAGCATAGGTAACGCGGGCTTCGATCAGGTCGTCTAGGTCGTTGATTTGCTCCCAGGCCGAGCTGAGGTCGAGGCCGCTCTTAAGGACCTGGATACGGAGGTGGTCCTCCTCGTTGATCATCACACTGGTTTGCTCGCGCTGATCGATGAGCACGGCGCGGGCACCCTCGGCCTCGGCATGCTCGCGGCTGATGAGCTGGCGTTCGACGAGGAAGAGCCGGTCCACGGCTTCGAGGGAGCTCACATCGACGTAGATGAGGTGCCCCTTAAACTTTCCCTGTTCGTGCAGGGTTTCGATACGCGAGCGAAGGATTTTGCCGATCTCGGCCCGATCGGTATCGGTGGCACGAGAGATGAACGGGAAATCGGCCAGGTTGCGAGCCAGGCGAATTCGGCTGCTAATGACGATATCCGACTCAGGCCCCGAGCCGCGCAGCCATTCGCCGCTGGTTTTGGCAAGTTCGTGCAGGTCTAGTTGAGAGAAATCCATGTGGCTTTCGTTTCGGTCGGCCCGGGCCGATCACTCCTCGCCATGTGGCTCGCGCGACCGCTCGATCTCGCGGATTTGGTCACGCAAGAGCGAAGCCTGTTCGTACTCTTCGGCGGCAATCGCTTCTTTCATCTCGCGGCGCAGACGAATCAACTGGGTTTGCTGCTCGGCACCGCTCGCGCAGTACTTGGGCACCTTCCCCACGTGACGAGTTTCGCCGTGGATGTTTAGCAACAGCGGCTCCAACTCGGCGGCAAAATTGACGTAATCGTGCGGGCAACCCAAACGCCCCTGCTTGCGAAACTCCAGGAATGTGATTCCGCAAACGGGGCACGAACGCTGATCGAGCCGCGCCAAGTCCTCGGCCGTTTCGCCAACAGCCAGGTGTTGGGCCAGCAAGCCCGCCATGGCGGGCAGCATCTCGTTGGCATCTTCGGGCGAAGGGGCCAAGAACGCGCCCGCGCACTCTTCGCAAAGGTGCAATTCGTTCGGCTTGCCATCGACCAGATCGGTGATGTGGAACGTCGCCTGCTTATCGCACTTTTGACATTTCATGGCACTGAGAAACAGATTATTCAAAGCCGCGCGAACTGACACCCTAAGAAATCATACTCCAATCGTGCAAAAAGCGACACGAACCGGCTCGATACCGCAAGAGTGGAAAGCCTCCGGCTATTCCGGGGATGCTACGGGGATTCTATCCAGGAGCACCGCAGTGTCAATACGAAGCCGGGATTGGTAGTAGGGGCTCTTGCAAAATGAATTGTACTCCTCTCGCTCTGCGAGAGGAACATCATCTCGCGGAGCGAGATGTGTACATTCCAACGGCCCAGCTACTTTGGGCGAAGCACACCTCGCCGGAATTGACCGCGGCATGGTACGATGGAAGTTCCTTGCTCGGTGATTACGGCACCGCCCGCCGAAGGCCCGCGTTGGCGAGCGCGGATTGAGGATTGGCTTCCCGAACGAGCCAGCCGCTTTCTGTTGGCCCGAGCATGTTGCCAGCACTCCTCCGAGAGCCGGAAACTGAATTTGCCCATGGTCCACTATCCCGATTTCGCGACGTTCTCTCAATTGGCGAAGGCCGCGGACTTCGTGCCCGTGTATCGGCGGATTCTGAGCGACGTGCTGACGCCGGTCAGCGCGTTTCACAAGATCGATGACGGCGGGAGCGCTTGTTTGTTCGAGAGCGTGATCGGCGGCGAAAAAGTGGGGCGCTACAGCTTCCTGGCGGCCGAGCCGTTCATGGAAGTGGAACCTACGGCATCCCGCGGCGGCATTGCCGAGAACCCCTTGCATGCCCTGCGCGAAAAAGTCGCTTCGTTCCGGGTTGCCAAGTTGCCCGAGTTGCCGCCGTTCGTCGGCGGCGCGGTGGGCTATGCGGGTTACGATACGGTTCGATACGTCGAGAACCTGCCCCATCCACCGGCCGACGACCGGCACTTGCCGGACCTTTCATTCGCGTTCTACGACCACATGATCGTGTTCGATCACGTGCAGAAGACGGTGATTGTGGTGGTGTTGGCGAAGATACCGCCCGCTGAAGCGGGCACATCTGATTTGAAAACAGCGTATGAGGATGCTTGTCGGCGGGTGGATCGGTTTGTTGACAAGCTTTCGACACCGACCGACGAGCTCGCGCCGACCGATATTTCCACAACCGGTGAAGTTCACCTTGCGTACGAGTCGAACTTCACGAAGCCGCAGTTCGAGTCGGCTGTGCGGAAGTGCGTCGAGTACATTCGGGCAGGGGATATCTTCCAGGTGGTGTTGAGCCAGCGGCTACAGGTACCCTTGGGGGTCGATCCGTTCGAGGTCTACCGCACGTTGCGCGTGGTGAACCCCAGCCCGTTCATGTTCTTTCTGCGCACCCGGCACTGCACGTTGGTAGGTAGTTCGCCGGAAATCATGGTACGCGTGGTGGAAGGGAAGGTGACGGTGCGGCCACTCGCGGGAACGCGTCGCCGCGGGCACACCGAAGAGGAAGACAACCAACTGGCGGCCGAGCTGCTGGCCGACCCCAAGGAACGGGCCGAGCATGTGATGCTGGTCGACCTTGGCCGCAACGACGTGGGCCGCGTGGCCCAGTTCGGTTCAGTCGAACTTTCGGACGTGATGGTCATCGAGCGGTACAGCCATGTGATGCACATTACGTCGAACGTGACGGGCCAGCTAACGCCCGATCGCGACGCCTTCGACGCACTGGCAGCCTGCTTGCCGGCGGGTACCGTTTCGGGTGCTCCGAAGGTTCGCGCGATGGAGATCATCGACGCGTTGGAGCCTCATCGCCGCGGCCCCTACGGTGGAGCGGTTGGCTATATCGATTTCGCCGGCAACATGGATACGTGCATCGCCCTGCGAACGATGGTCATTCGAGATGGCACCGCCTACATCCAGGCCGGCGCGGGCATCGTGGCCGACAGCGTTCCCGAACGCGAATACGAAGAAACGCTCAACAAAGCCCGCGGATTGCTCAAGGCCATCGAAATCACCCAGGCGCGTGCCCAAGCGTGAAGGTCGTAATGAAGCCCCTGCGGCTGACACCAACGACTGGCTCGAGTTTTGCTCGACGGAGATACGCCGAGCCGAGACGGCTTGGCTATTCAGACAAGACACGGAGAAGAATTGGTCATTGCAAATTTGTCATTTGAGATTTGTTCATTTCTGAAATGGCCAATGACAAATGGCCACTTTGCGATGACAAATCTGCCTATCTGCTTTCTCCGTGTCTCCGTGGTTCTGTCTATGAGAGATCCGGGCCAAGCAAGCGTGCCACGGCCGTGGGCTCGTTCGTTACTGGATTACGACAGGCCACGAGGAAAAATACTTTGTGGCGGGGTCGGGCATCGTTACAATACAAGGCTGATCCCCGTAGGCATCGCTCGGGCGTTGCCGTTTCTTATCAAGCTTGAACGAAGGGGGTGGCATCATGGCCAAGCAATGGCTGGCCGGACATTTCTTGGTGGCCTCGCGTCAGCTTACGGACCCGAACTTCGCCGAGACGGTCGTGCTCATGATCCACCACGACCACCAGGGCGCGATGGGGCTGGTTCTCAATCGGCCTTCGGATAAATCGGTGCGCGAGGTGTGGGAACTCATCGGCCACGACCCTTGCGACCGCGAAGACTGCGTTTTTGTCGGAGGTCCCGTGCCGGGGCCGCTCGTCGCACTTCACTCGCTGGAAGTTTTCTCCGACCACGAGGTGATCCCCGGACTGCACGTTTCCTCGAACCGCGATTCGATCGACATTCTGGTCCGCAAGAAGCAACTTCCCCTTCGGTTGTGCAGCGGCAATGCCGGCTGGGCCAGCGGACAACTCGAAAGCGAAATGGAAGCCGGCGGCTGGCTCTGGACCCGCGCTACCATCGAGGAAGTGTTTTCCGATCACGAATCGATGTGGAAACAAGTGACCTCGCGGATCGGCCTCGAAATCATCGCGCCGCCGTCCCTCCGCCACCGCATTCCAAGCGATCCTTCGCTCAATTAGGTGCGACCGCGCCGCATTACGGAGCACGAACTTCAGTCCGAGATTGGCACCGATTAAAGTCCGTGCCACGTTTTCGGTTTCGGCTTGGTGTTCGATTGCGCTTGTAAATGAGAAAGCGCGGGCTACTTCTGCCAGTACCAGTTGGCGTCGGCGGGGCGGGCATCGAGTTTGCTAGCCAGTTCCTTAACGACCTGCGTGCGGTGGGCCACTTGCCAGGGGAAAACTTGCACGCCGCCCGAGACGCTAATCACCCAACCGCGGCTGGCGCGAACAAGGCTCGCTTGCGAAGGGACTGAGCGGGGGGCCGCGTACTCTTCGAGCGGTTGGTCGCGCATCAGGCTTGGCATGGCAAGGCCCGAGTGCTCGATCAACCCTTCCTTTGCAAGCAGGGCACCGACCACCGCCAAATCCATCACGTTGCGAAGTTGGCCGAAGATCGAATCTTCTTGAGAAAGTTGGTCGAACTTTTGGGTGAAGTTATCGGCCCATTTTTGGGCGGTCGGATCGGCTTGGCCCGAGTGTTGCTTTTGCCCCGAGGCGTCGAGGAAGTCTTGTTCGGTCTGGCACTTTACGCCTTGGCCGCGAAGTTCCCAGGCCAAGCCCTCGGCATCGCGGGCGAGCGGTTCATAATTGGGGGCGAGCCACCATCGGGGCATCAGGTTCGTGGTGTTTCGGCCGCGAAGCATCGAGAGAAAGCTCGGCATGCCATCGACCGGGGCGGGCTCGAAGTTCATCGCGAGACGCTTCATGCGGAAATCGGCCGCGACGATGACGCGAGCGAAATGGCTGGTGGCGGGGATGCCCGTCACCGAGATGGTTTGCGGGCCGAGTGCTTGCTCCATCCGCTGAGAGGCCAATTGCGGACTGGTCCCGGCGGAGAGTCGCCCCAGTTGTTGGATGCGTTGGAGCCCCTCGGGGGTTGGATCGATCGAGCAACTGATGCCGCTCGTGTTGGCCGACTCGGAGACGCGGAGCGCTACCATCAGGTCATCGAGCGTGAGGACGGGCCGATTGCTCGTGGCGCCGACAACGCTGCCGTGGGTATCGACCTTCCAACCTTCGGCAGGCCCGGCGAGGACGATATCTTGCTTCTCGGGATAAACGAGCACGTAGCGAACGCGTTGCAGGCCCGCGAGGTATCGGACGGCATCGGGCAATGGTTTGCCAGCCGCACGCGCGGCGGCAACCTCGGTTTCAATCTGCTTGAGCGAGACGAAGCGAGAGTCGGTCCACGGTTGGAGATCGGCCGGCACTTGCTGCAAACCGCTTTGCCAGGCCGATTGAAGCTCCTTCATCTCGCTAACTTGTGCATTCGAGAGAACGCCCTCGGTATCGATCTTCACCCCACCGACTGCCGAATTGCGAAAACCGCCGCCGAATTGGGCGAACGCCGGACAGGCCAGCGTGGCAAGAACCACAACGCTCATCGCAGGGCCCCAAACCCGCCGACCTCGATACTTCCTGATGCATGAAACGAACTTCATGTGAATACTGCCTCCGAAGCTCGGTCGGCTCGCATGGCAGCGAAAGCACAACCAACTAAGCTCGATCGTTCAAGTTCCGCTAGAAGATGGTAAATCCGGGCAAGGCCTGTCCGTATCGCATGCGAGGCCAGCATTTGGAACTGGCCACAACGCTCCCGCGGAGCGGGCCTCGATAGTATTCACAGTAATCGCTAAACCTAGGTATTTCAACAGTTTTGGTGCAAACGGCAGGGTCGATCCGTATTTCCCGTTCGGAAGCCCCCGGCTCTTGCCGGGGGTTGATTCTTTTGAGTTGACCGGCTTGTGGCAATGCCCCCCTGCAAAGCCAGAGGCTGGGGGATATTCCGATTATTAGGAGGCTGCGTAGCCAACTTTACAAGTTGGCCTGACAGGCCCGGCACTGCCCGAAGGATTATCGTAAACCTTGGCTGGGTTTAAAGTTCTGACCTTGGGAGGCTTGAATTGCCCCCCCTCTCGGGAATAAGTTGGAATTAGGGAGTGTAGCATTTTGCCGCAGTTGCGGAATGTGCTTCGGCTCGAACGGTCGGGCACTTGATGGTGGGCAGTTTCTTGGGATCAACCAACTTCATTCGATGACCGCATATCTGGTTATTCGCGAAGGCTCGAAATGGACCGATGTGTTTCGGCTTGTGGACAATGAGTCGATCACGGTGGGCCGCGCACCGACTAATGCGATCGTGGTGAAGGACGAGCGATGCAGCCGCAACCATGCCGAGGTTTTTCAATCGGGCGGGAAGTGGGTTCTGCGCGACTTGGATAGCCGCAACGGCACGCTTGTCGATGGGCAGCGGATTCATGCGGATCATACGCTGCAAGCAGGCGAGATCATTCGGATAGGGAACTCGCATCTTGCGTTTGTGCATGATCTTTCGCAGGCGTTTCCCGATCCGCATTCGGTTTTGCGCACGGCCCAAGCCGTGGAACCGGGAGCTGCCGGAAGTGTGGAAGAGAATCCTCCAGATCACGAAAGCGTGCTGGAGACTTACGAACCGACGACGATTACGCATCGGCGCGGGCAAAGCAAGTTGCTGGAACCGCCCGAGGAGGAGGATGCCGAGGTTACGTTGCCAAAACTGGGCCGAGCGGCGGCCAGTTTGTGTCGCCTGGCATTCGAGCTGGCGAAGGCGATGGATGTGGAAACACTGGCCAACATCGCGCTCGATGGATTGTTTGAAGCCACGCAAGTGGATGCGGGCGCGGTGCTGCTTCAAGCGCGTCATCCGAACCCGAAGGCCAAGTCGGACAATTTGGAGGTGATCGCGTCGCGGAGCGATTCGCCACATCGCTACCATCGCGTGTCGCAGTTTCTTTCGAGCACGGTGATGCGCGACGGCCAGGGTGTGCTGGCGCGGAACGTGATGGACGACAGCCAACTGGGGAGCCGCGACAGCAAGGGCGATATCCTAGCGACGAGCGTGATCTGCGCGCCGATCCGTAGGGCGGGTAACGTGCTGGGCGTGATCCACTTGTATTCAACCGACGCCGGTAAGCCGACCGACCCGGATGATTTGGAGTTCACGCTGGCGGTGGCCGATACCGTGGCCGTGGCACTCGAGAACCTCAGCCGGCAACAACAACTGGCTGAGAACTTGAGCCAGATTCGCGACGAGAATGTTCAACTGCGCGAGCGGCTAGGCGCGGAGAGCGAGATCATCGGTTCAAGCGAGGTGATGAAGCAGGTTGCACGCGATATTGCGCGAGCGGCCCCAAGCCGAGCCACTGTGCTGATCCGCGGCGAGAGCGGGGTGGGAAAAGAGCTTGTCGCGCGGGCGGTCCATTTTTCGAGCCCGCGACGAAAAGGCCCCTTCGGGTGCCTCAACTGCGCGGCCCTTTCCGAAACGCTGCTGGAAAGCGAATTGTTCGGCCACGAGAAAGGCGCATTCACCGGCGCGACCGAACGGAAGATCGGCAAGTTCGAGGCGGCCGATAAAGGCACCTTGATGCTCGATGAAATCGGCGAAATGAGCCCGCAAGTGCAAGCCAAGTTTCTGCGGGTACTCGAAGGGCACCCGTTCGAACGCGTTGGCGGCAGCGAACAGATCAAGGTCGATGTGCGGGTGATCGCAGCCACCAACCGCGACTTGGAAAAGGACGTGGCGGAAGGGAATTTTCGGCGAGACCTCTATTTTCGGCTACACGTGCTGGAGATTATCGTGCCGGCGCTGCGGAAGCGGCCCGAGGATATCCCCGAGCTTGCCGAATATTTCCTGCATCGGTTCGTGGCTGAAACCGGCAGCAAGATCAAGGGTTTCACACCGCGTGCGATGGAAGAACTGCTTCACTACCGTTGGCCGGGCAACGTCCGCGAGATGAAGAACGTCATCGAGCGGGCGGTCGTGCTAACTCGAAGCGAGTACATCGATTCCGACGACCTGGTCCTTTCGACGTTGCGAACGGCGGGCGATACCGACTCGGGCCTCATCGAAATTTCCAACTGCAAGGGTGAGGCCGCCTCGCTCGCCGACATGGAGAAGCACCACATCCTGGCCGTGCTTCGGCAAACTGGTTGGAACAAGAGCCGAGCCGCGATTATCCTGGGAATCGAGCGCTCGACACTTGATCGCAAGATTCGCCGATATGACTTGGTGGAAGAGCGAGCGAACGAGTTTTGACCGGTTCACGTGGATTTCTCACCACCAAGCCACAAATCGTGGCACGTACTCGAGCCCGTACCAACCACAGACCAAAGTCCGTGCCACGATACACACACCCTACAAACACACGGAGACAGAAAAAGCAACTTGGTCATTTGAAATCGGCCATTTCTGAAAACTGAAAACTGAAAACTGAAAACTAACGACTAACGACTAACAAGCACGCTCTTCAGTTTGCTGTACTCGACTTCCCAGGCATTGGCGATACACCAACACGATGCTTACCTCATCCTTTCATTTCGGTCATTTCTCACATGGGTTTTGTGGAACTATGGCCGCACTTGCAATCATCGCGACGACGGTGTCGGCAGACACAAGCGGAACCAAGTTCACCCCCCTTTTCCCACGAGCAATCGCGCCGGGTGATACGATCGCCATCGTCGCGCCGGCCAAGTATTTGGATCGCGGTCGAGTCGCGCTCGCCGTCAAGCGGCTCGAAGAGATGGGATACAAGATCAAGCAGTCGGCCGACTTGTTTCGGCAGGATGGCTACCTGGCAGGCCCCGATTCGGCGCGGGCCGACGAATTGATGCGCGCCTTTGCCGACCCGGAAGTGGACGCGATCTTTCCCGGCACCGGGGGCTACGGCACCACACGAATCCTCGATCGACTCGA
The DNA here is from genome assembly GCA_020849945.1 of Pirellulales bacterium. Lineage (GTDB taxonomy): Bacteria > Planctomycetota > Planctomycetia > Pirellulales > Lacipirellulaceae > JABDGM01. The sequence continues at coordinate 21,818 of JADZFK010000110.1, forward strand.
TTATGAGTTGATCCGCCAGAACCCGAAGGTGTTCATCGGCTTTTCCGATATCACGGCTCTCCACATCGCCATTCACCAACGAACGGGCCTGATTACGTTTCATTCGCCGCTGCCCGAGTGGGGGTTGGGTAGCGAAGAGGGCATGATGCCGTTTGCGGCCCACTGGTTTTGGCGGGCCATTCTGGCTCGAAAATACAATCCAACGCTAATCAAATCGATGCCCGGGTACACGATCGAAACCCGGCTCGGCCCGCCGAAGGCCACCGTATCAGAATCAACCCCGGCTCAACGCGCACTTTTGGCGGACATCCCCACGCCGGTCATTCTACGAGGCGGAAAAGCGCACGGCCGGCTCACGGGCGGAAACCTTTCCGTGCTGCACGCCATGATGGGTACGCCTTACGAAATTCAAACCGAGGACCGAATCCTGTTCCTTGAAGACGTTGGCGAAGCGCCCTACCGAATCGATCGAATGCTCTGTACGCTTCGGCTGGCCGGAAAGTTCGATCACCTCTCGGGCGTGATCCTCGGCCACTTCACTGCCCGCGAAAACGAAGAAAAATGGGATGATGACAAATCGATGGACGATGTTCTAGCCGAATATTTTATCAACCTCAACATCCCCGTGGTGAACCACTTCCCGGTCGGTCACGTGCGGTACAACGCCACGCTGCCCGTGGGCGCGATGGCCGAACTCGATGCCGACCAAGTGACGTTGCGAATTCTCGAAAACCCGGTGAGATTGCCGTAGGCCTATTCGCACTTCTGCGCGATGCCCTACTCACCACGACGACACGTCGGGCACGACGGCAAGAACAAGAAGATGGAAGGGCAGGATAACGCGATCGGCAGGATGCACCGGATCAAGGCACTTGTGGAGGATAGGGACGAGACAGTTCTCTATAGATGAACTACAGCCGGCTATCTAACACATCCCGAAACGGGGCGGCTCGATTGCCTGCAATCGGCTCTTCTTCAACGGCTGCTAACTCAAGCCGTTATCCAGGTAATTAGCGCCCTTGGCCGAGAGGACCGCGACTCGGTTATCGACGCACCGCACACCCTCCAAATTCTTGAGTGCGTTCTGCAAGACCTGTTTGAGGTAGAACGACGGAACTCGCCCTCGAACGACGAGCGTATCGCCATCGAGGGAAAAGTCGAATGCATGCGCACGGCCAGTGAAGTGCATGTGCGCTTCCACAAGTGCCTGCGCGCGGCGAATCACTTCTTCAGGTTCTTCCGTTTTCCAGGGTTTTTTGCATGCAGAATTGCAAACGGCGTTCATGGGTTACGCTCCTTCACTCTGGGCCAAAACGACACACGGGGCACAGGTGATACCCCTCCACCGTGTTGGCGAGGCTGGAATTCGGAGACTCCAATCGCAACGAGGGATTACGGTGCAAATACCGAGCCTAACGCGGCCCGCGGCCACACCGAGTAGCACGGACTTCAATCCGTGCAAAAAACCGGCTGAAGCCTGTGCCACGATACGCTCGCCACGGGGGTATCCTTCGCGCGAAGGCACTGACCGAGCACTTACGAAGCGCTCATCGATGCCTGGGTTCAAATGTTCCATTTGGCGGAAATTCCAGATGATTCTGGGAGAAACTCAGGTTGCCGCGACCCCGCGGCCCCCATGCTTGCCCTTCTCCAACTCTGCCCCCATGTGCGAATCCGAGCAAAACGTGCCTATCGGGAGCGGCCCTCGCCAGCCAACCACCTAACGAACATTACGGTTAATACGTCCAAGAGCCAGCATTTGTTCGCCTGCCAATCAAGGCTCAATGGGCTTTAGTCTCAGAGGCTACCCGAAAACGTCCTCTCCCACCGGAAGAGGGGTAACGGCAATCGACTCCAAGAACCAGGCACTCTCACCTCGCCACGGCAAATTCCGAGCAACCTGCCCTCTCCCAAAGGACATTTGTATCTACACAAGTGGAACGACTTGATGAATTCTCGCTTGGAGGACATTGGGTCCATTCAAATATGCTCATCTCGCTCCGATCTTTGTAGTTTTGTGTTCATTC
>JADZFK010000111.1 GCA_020849945.1 Pirellulales bacterium
ATTCGTCATTCGTCATTCGTCATTCGTCATTCGTCATTCGTCATTCCGCCTACTTGCCGCTGGACGTATTTTGCAAGGACATCGGTTTCGAGGTTGACACGGTCGCCGAGTTTTTGGCGGCCGAGGGTAGTTACGTTCAGGGTATGTGGGATCAGCGCTACACTGAATCGGTCAACTTCTACGGCTACGAGCGTCAGGCTGACGCCATCTACGGCTATCGAACCTTTGCTGGCCATTTGGGCCAGTTGGGCTGGCGGGGCATGAAACCACATGGTGCACCAGTCGGCGTCGTCGTGCCTCGCGGCGACGGTCCCCACGGCATCGATATGGCCGGTCACGAAGTGGCCCCCCAGGGCGTCGCCCATGCGTAGTGAAGATTCCAGATTGACAAGCGAACCTGCGACAAGCTCTCCCAGGTTAGTGCGTGAAAGCGTTTCCTCGCCCGCTTGAAATGCCAGGGTATCGTTCGCCACAGCGACGACGGTCAGGCAGCAGCCATTGATCGCAATGCTTTCGCCGATGCTTGCAGCCGCGGCGAGTTTGGGTTCGCGAATGACGAGTCGGACCCCTGGCGGTTCGGGGATAATCGCGGCAACATCAGCTAAGCTTTGTACAAGCCCTGTGAACATTGGGTTGCTGGCCGCCTGGTGGATATGGCGGCAATGGAGTGAAAGTTGATGGGCAGAGGAACGCGGGGCGGGGCTCGCGAGCGCGGTTCCCAGTGGCCGCCCGAACGAGGGTTAGAACAACGATTCCTGCCGTGAGCGGCGATGCCACACGAGGCTCCAACCACTGCGGAGAGGCGGCCACAGCACGAACGCCACGCACAGCAAGGGAATCGCGTAATTACGGACGATCAAAATCGCCATCAAGGAGAAAATGATCGCAACAAACTGGGCAAACGAGCGCTGGCCACGGACAAATTGAGTTAGCGGGTGAGGGTAGGGGACCCGAGAAACCATCAGGACGGCGATGAGGATTGCGAAAAAAGGCACGATACGCTGCATCCACCAATCGTAGGTGATGAAGTTTTCGTGGGTAACGATGGCCGCTTCGTTCCGCAGGAAATAGGAAAGCATGGCAAAGCTGCCGATCGTGGCAGCCGCGGCGGGGGTGGGCAGGCCGGCAAACTTGGTGTGGTCGTCGTCGGAATCGCTTTCGACGTTGAAGCGTGCAAGCCGCAGCGCGGCGCAACATGCGTACAGGGCCGCGATGCTCCAAATGGCTTCGCTGTGCAGGTTCGTAAACTGGGGGCACATTTTCACAAGCAATATGGCAGGCGCAAGCCCAAAGGAGACGAGGTCGCACAAACTATCGAGTTGGGCCCCGAAATCGCTGACGCCTCGCGTGATGCGAGCCACTTGGCCATCGAAGGCGTCGAATACCATCGCGATGAGGATCAAAGCCCCGCAGAGCATGAGGTTATGGGTGGGGTCGTCGCTGTGGATCAGTTCGCGGGCCGTCTCCCGCAGCTCACTGGGAGATTTCATGTTGATCTCAATCCGCGGTGTCGGCTCGAATTGGGCATGATTGGGGCGCTCGATCCGTGAAAGGACCACAATCGCGAAGAAGCCGCACACAAGGTTACCCAGTGTGAACAGTGTAGGCAAAACAGCAATGGCGCGAATAGGCTTCATGACGGAACTTCCTGCGTTCGCAGAACGGGGGGGCTGGAACGGGGATATCTGGCTGGCCAAGCCGACGGCTTGCCGTCGGCTTGGGATGGCTATTTCAAGTTCTCCAAGTTGCGACGATATCGGCGCCGGCGCGGAGGGTGTCGCCGACCTTCACGCGGAGTTCGACCGAATCGGCGGGCAGGATCAATTCGGTCCGCGACCCCAGCTTGATCATACCAAACTTTTCGCCCCGTGAGACCGCCTGCCCGGGCTGAAGATCACACACAATGCGGCGTGCCAGCATGCCCGAGATTTGTCGCACGGCAAAGCGAACGGTTGGTTCCGCGGTGTGTTCGAGGCCGATCCACATGAATTCGTTCCGCACGGCGCTTTCGGGCCGCATGGCGTTGAGGAATTCGCCCGGGTGATAGTGCAATTCGAGCACCCGGCCCGCACACGGGGCGCGATTGATATGCACGTTGAAGATCGAAAGGAAGATACCGATGCGAACGGCAGGGCGGCCAATGAAGTCGTACTGGTCGAGCGGCGTGATATCCACCACCTTGCCATCGGCGGGGGCGACAAGGGCCCGAGGATCGGCCGGGATGAGCCGGAACGGGTCGCGGAAGAAGCTAACCAGCCAAACGAACACCACGGCCGGCAGAACACCCAACCAACGCCACGGGCCGGGCAAGAATAGGCACAAAAGAAAAAACGCAATCAGCGGCCAGCCGAAAAGGTTCAGGTCTTTCCAACCCCAACGAGCAATGGGAAGTCGATCGAGCATGGTCAATAAAACATGGACAACAAAGTAGATAGCCCGGCCGTCTCGGCCGGGTTTTTTATCGGAAACCCGTTCCATGCTAGTGGAGCACGGGGCAGTTGTCGAACCACAGTCGGCCTTGGTCGGCCATCCATTGGGTCGATTCCTCGGGACCCCAGAGCCCTGGCTCGTAGGGGTAGAGCGTTGGCAGGTCGCTCTTGGCCCATTCTTGCAAAATCGGATCGCAGACCGACCAAGCGGCTTCGACCTCGTCGGCCCTGGCGAAGAGGCTGGCATCGCCTTCGAGCGCATCGAGCAGCAACCGTTCGTAGGCCTCGGGAATGACGCCGCGAAACTCGCGCTGGTAACGGAAGTCGAGCGGTGTTTGGCGAAGCCGCATGCCGGCGTCGGGAACTTTGGTTTCAAACTGCAGTTGAATTCCCTCGGCCGGTTGCACTTGGATGACAAGCCGATTGGCGTAGGCGGCATCGCGCGGGCCATCGGGGAAGAGCATGTGGGGCGGCTCGTTAAACTGCACGACGATCTGCGTCGTGCGGCACGACATCGCCTTGCCGCTGCGCAGGTAGAACGGCACGCCCTGCCAACGCCAATTATCAATCCACAGCTTGATCGACGAGAAGGTGGCGGTGCGGCTGCCGGGCCGTACGCCATCGGCATCCAGGTAGCCGTGATATTGCCCGCGGAACGTATCGCGGTGGACATCCGCGGCCGACATGGGCCGTATCGCTTGAAGCACCTTGACCTTTTCATTGCGCACGGCGTCGGCTTCGTATCGCACGGGCGCTTCCATCGCGGTGATCATCACCAGTTGCAGCAGGTGATTCTGGAACATATCGCGCAGGACCCCCGCGTTGTCGTAGTATCCCGCGCGGCGGCCGACATCCACTTCCTCGGCCACGGTGATTTGCACATGGTCGATGTAGTTGCGATTCCAAATAGGTTCGAAGATCGTGTTGGCAAACCGCAGCACGAGCAGGTTCTGTACGGTTTCCTTGCCCAGGTAATGATCGATGCGGTAAACCTGCCGTTCGCGGAAGACCTGGTGAACGGAGGCGTTCAGCTCGCGTGCCGTGGCCAGATCGGTGCCGAACGGTTTTTCGATGATGACGCGGCGCTGGCCGCCATTTTCATCGGCCAAGCCGGCGCGGCCCAACTGCTCGACCGCCTGTTCGTAGAACTGCGGTGAAGTCGCCAGATAGTAAACGCGCGTGGAGGCTTGAGAGTTTTCAATTTGTGCCAGTTGCTTGGCCAGGGACGTGAAGTCGGCAGCTTGGCCAATGTCGCCCGCGTGGTAGTAAATGTGTTGTGAGAAGCGATCCCACAAGCCGGGATCAAAATCGTTCCCCACGTATCGGGCGACTGCCTTGGCAAGGTCTTCTCGCCACGCATCGTGCGAAAACGCGGTCCGCGAGAAACCGACGATGCGAGTTTCCTTCGGCAGACGGTTCTTGCGAAACAAATGGTACAACGCCGGCACGAGCTTGCGATGGGTAAGATCGCCAGACGCGCCAAGGATCACAAATGTGTGAGGCATGGACGGAAAACAAAGGGGAAGGGGGAGAGCGGAATGGGGAACGTGATAAAGGCAATCCTACACACTATGGCCGTGCGGAGAATATGGCATTTCGCCGCACCCGCTTGCGAATCGGAGCGCACCGACAGCGGATCGCCTTCCCCTTTCCCCCTTCGCCTCCACCTTCGCTAGATTGTCATGGCGGTGAAGCCGCCATCGACGTAGATCGCTTCGCCGGTAATAAAACTGGCGGCCACGGGGGAAAGGAGCAGGAGCGTGGCACCCATTAGTTCCGGGGCATCGCCGAGCCGGCCCATCGGCGTGTGGCGGAGAATTGCCTCGACTCGCGTCGGGTCAAGAATCTTCCGATTCTGTTCGGCAGGGAAGAAGCCCGGGCACAGGCAGTTCACCCGCACGCCGTGCGGGGCGAACTCGCGGGCAACATTCTGCGTGAGATTCAGCACGGCCGCCTTCGAAGCCGAGTACACGAAAACCCGCGACAAGGGTCGGTGGCTGGTCACACTGCCGATGTTAAGAATCGAACCGCCGCCGTTGGCAATCATGTGTTTGCCAAAAACTTGGCAGCCCAAGTGCGTGGCGAACAGATTGGTCCGGATGATCTTGTCGAACTCCTCGTCGGAGATTTCGAAGTAGGGCGTGGGAGAATTGACGCCCGCGCAGTTCACCAGCGAATCGACCCGGCCGTAACGTTCGACGACCGTGGCAAGCAACACTTTCACAGAGTCACGGTCGCCTGCATCGACTTCGGCAAACGAGGCTTTTCCGCCTGCTTTTTCGATGTGGGCCACGCGCTCGTTGCCCCGCTCGGCACTTCGGCCAGCCACGACGACGGTCGCCCCTGCCTGGGCCAGGCCGTTGCACAATTCCCCTCCCAAAACACCGGTCCCGCCAATGACGACAGCCACGCGGCCATCGAAGCCAAACATGTTTTCAAGGTAGGAAGGCATGGCGAGGCGTTAGTCGTTAGTCGAGGGGTGAGGGGTGAGGGGTGAGGGGTAGCGGCGGCGGCAACGCCGCATCTACCGCCAATACCCACCGCCTTACTCAATCCGCAATCCTCAATCCGCAATCCCCTTTACTTCACTTTTCGTTCGCGGATCCAATCTGTGTGATACGTGCCCGGCTTGTCGGTGCGTTCGTAGGTGTGGGCGCCGAAGTAATCGCGTTGGGCCTGCAGCAGGTTGGCCGGCAGGCGATCGCGGCGGTAGCCATCGTAGTAGGCCAGGGCCGTGGCAAACACGGGTACGGGGATGCCGAGCTGGGCCGCGGTGGCCACCACATGCCGCCAGGAATCTTGGGCGGCGGCCACGGCTTTGGCAAAGTAGGGCGCGAGGAGCAGGTTTTCGAGGTTTGGGTCTGCGTCGAATGCTTCCTTGATGCGATCGAGGAACACGGCCCGAATAATGCACCCGCCTCGCCACAGCATGGCACAATCACCGTAATTCAGCGGCCACTGATACTCAGCGGCCGCAGCCTGCATCTGCACAAAGCCTTGTGCGTAGCTGCAAATCTTTGAGGCGTACAGGGCATGGCGAATTTGTTCGACAAACGCCTTGCGATCGCCTTGGTACTTGGCCGCTGGGCCCTTGAGCACTTTGCTGGCCCGCACGCGGCCATCTTTCATGGCCGATAGGCAGCGGGCGTACACGGCCTCGGTGACGAGGGTGCTCGGCACGCCGTGGTCGAGCGCGAGTTGGCTCATCCACTTCCCGGTGCCCTTGGCGCCGGCTTTATCCATGATCTTATCGACGAGCCAGCCGTCGCCTTCTTGATCCTTCACGCTGAAGATATCGCGGGTGATTTCGATGAGATAGCTATCCAGCTCGCCGCGATTCCACTCGGCGAAGACATCGTAGAGTTCATCGTTCGAAAGGCCAAGGGCTTCTTTCATGACGAAGTAGGCTTCGCAGATGAGTTGCATATCGCCGTATTCGATGCCGTTGTGAACCATCTTCACGTAATGGCCCGCGCCGCGGGGGCCGACCCACTCGCAGCAGGGGATATCGCCCTTCGGGCCCACCTTGGCGGCGATGGCTTGGAAGATCGGCTTCACGGCGGGCCATGCGGCGTGGCTGCCGCCGGGCATCATGCTGGGGCCTTTGAGCGCGCCCTCTTCACCGCCGGAAACGCCCGTGCCGATGTAAAGCAGGTCCTTCTCTTCGATGCTCTTGGTGCGGCGCTCTGTGTCGGCGTAGTACGTATTGCCGCCGTCGATCAGGATGTCGCCTTTTTCGAGATGCGGCAGCAGCGCGTCGATGAGATCATCCACGGCCGGGCCAGCTTTGACCATCATCATGATCTTCCGCGGCTTGGCGAGGCTGGCCACCAATTGTTCGAGCGAGTGGCAACCGACGAACTTCTTCCCTTTGGCGCGGCCGCCGATGAACTCATCGACTTTGCTGGTGGTGCGATTGTAAACCGCCACACTGTAGCCGCGGCTTTCGATATTGAGGGCGAGGTTTTCGCCCATCACGGCAAGGCCGACTAGGCCAAAATCGCATGCTTGAGCCATGATAAAGTCCTGTTTCGTTAGCCACAAAAAACACAACGAGTACGAATAAGAAGCGTTGTGTTCTTTGTGACTGAGCTTGAGAGATTCCTGGATAAAGAGACTAATATGCAAGCTGCAGCGCAAAACAGACCGTGTTCTGGCGCTGCAAGTGTGCCAAGCAAAGTCGAGATCGAATACTGTGTTTCTCACGCCTTTCCCTGGCCAATCCGAGTTCGTTAATCCTCGACCGGCCAAGGTGGCCGCTCGGGGAGGAAGGTGTCGAATTCTTCAATTAAGCGTTTTTGGTAGTCGCCCGCAAAATGGCCTTCGAAGAAGCGCGGAATGCCCTCGTTGTGGAGACGTTCCCAACTGAGTTCCTCTTGGCCTGGGTTGATCGGGAAGAAGAGGCAGTTGTTGGCGGCGGCTGCTTTGTAATCGCCAGGCGCATCGCCGATCATCAAGGTTTGGTTTGGCGGGTAGTGTTTCGCATTTGCAAGCGAATCCTTCTTACTGCCTATTTCTTGACCGCATATTGCCGAAACATACTTCGAAATGTCGTGTTCCTTCCACTCGGCCTCGAGCGCGGCGTTCGGCGTTTGCGAGCAAACGATCATGTCGGCCCGTTCGGCGAACTTCTCCAAACAAGGCCGAACATACGGAAATGGCGGCACGCACCGCACCATCTCGGCAATTGCCTTGTTGACGGCCAGGCTCCAAGTGTAAGTCTGTGCGAGGTCGGGGTCACCCGTCTCCTTCACGGCTTTCTCAAGCGTGGGGTTGCCGAGCTTAGTTTCGCGGGCCATCCAGTCGATCACGCCCCGCAGCCGCGGTACAACGGCTCCTCGTGCTTTCACTTCCGGTCGCTTGGCCAGCCACTCGAGCTGTTCGACCAAGGCCTGAAATCGATTCGCCCCACGGCTCTTCGAGTAGAGATTGACGAACTCGGCCGACTCGCGGGCATATTTGCTTATGCCCTGCAAGTCATAGTGGTTAATGAATTGGGGAATAAAGCACTCTTTGTGCTTCAATTCCATCGAATCGAACACGCAACCGTCCGAATCGATGCCAACGAGAAATTCGTGCTTCGGGGTGATGGTAAACATTCAATCCCAGACCGAGTAACTTAGCGGAGGGGGGCCGAAAATTGGAACCGCTTTCAGCCCCCGGCTTTGCCGGGGGTTAAGAGCCTATCCCAGAACCGTCGGGGACCGGCTCAATTTGCGGAGTCCGCGTAGCAAAATGTGCCTGTCCCCCTTTCGGTGGACAATAGCCAGGCACCCTTACATAACCATGTACGATATAAGGACGCATTCTAACGCGAACGGCGGCACCGGTCGAGGTGGCTGTAGCAGGCCGCTATTCGATGCCGAACCTGGCGGCGAAGATCACCGATTCAAACGGCGGCCTGGCGGCCGCCGCTAATGCGGGGCGACTTTTTGGGGCGGGTAACCGGGGAGTGCCAGGATTCGCCGGTCGATGGCTTCGATTTCGCGCTGAAAACGTGGATCGCTCGTGGTGCCATAGCGTTCAGCGAATTCCTTCGCGGGCAACTGCTCTGGCAAGTCGGCAAGATCGGGTAGATAGGAGCTTACGGAAAACGACTCGGCAATGTCTTCCAATCGCAGCTTCTTGTTGAGCACGGCGAGTGCAAATCGAGCTCCCGCCCGTCCGGCGGCCAAGTCGGCAAAGCTGAAGCCGCTCGCCGTCTTCGCATCGGCCATTTCTTTGGCAATGCCAGCCGTATAAGCCGGCTCGATACCCACGGTGGCTGCCAGAAGGGACGAAGTGAGGAAATGTTGTAGCAAATCGGGGCGTGCCTTGAGCGTGGGTCGGCCCACCACGGTCCGTCGAACTACTTGCTCGGAAGGGTCCTCCAAGGCTGCCAGCATGTTTCGGGTGGGTGGATAGTTGGCAAGCGGCTCTCCGCCGCCCAAACACGCCACAATTGCCAGCAGGAACGCTTGACGCTGAACCTGATCGGGCTGTTCGAACGCAGCGCGAGCCGCCTCGCGGACAAGGTGCTCGGTGAGTTCGTCGCCTTGCCGACGTACTAAGGTTCCGGGTTCATTGCCTTTCGCGGTAGGTAGCGCGCGGTTCTCCATTGCCTTGCCGACGATTCGTTCGAGCACGTGCTTGGCAGCTACGACGACTGGCGAGTTTGCTTCAGATCGCACAAGCTGCGCGTATCGAGGGGCGGCAGGGTCGTCGGGCAGTGCGCGGGCCAGTTCCAGATAGATTTGCCCGAGCCGTTTGCGGGTGTTGACGTCCAACTCGGAAACACTGCTCAGTTCGCGCCGCCGCATCTCATCACTGATGATCGCGACGGCGAGCGAGTTCACGGGGTCAAGCTGGATACGAAAGTTCTGCCGACCGGCAAGCTTATCGCCCAAGATCGGCCGCATCACGCTATCGGCCTCGGGGCTATGGGCCGCTCCCATGAAATGGCCCAGCTCGTGAATGAGATACTCGAGCCGCTCCACTTCGCCGACCTGGGGATTCGCCTCGCGGGCTAAGATGTACGGGTGCATCGGGCCACGAGTGCCGGCCATGTGGGTGCGTCCGCGGAACATCGTCCATTGGCTGGTGAAGCCGATCGCAAGCTGAGCCGGGGCGGGCTTCACCTCGCGTTCAAACTCGGCGAGTGTCTCGAAGAAATCGGTGGTGGCATTGTTGGAGTTCCAGGTGTCGGTCGCAACGACTTCAAACCGGGTTCGGAAGTACTTCCCGAAGACGGCCGACGCGGCTTCCACTCGATGGCGCAACCGTCGTTCCCACACAAGGCGTCGGCCAGGCTCCTCGTCATCCACAAGAACCTTTACCGAGATCGTCTTCACCGGCGTTCGGCTCGCCGTGCCCGGCAACGTGCGACCTTCCGCGAGGGTTCCGTCCTCGCCAAGGCCGATCTTCTGCAGGTCGATCGCCCCGCCGCTGCCGCGGCCAAAGTAGTACGCGCAGTTTGCATCTAACACATACTGCCTGGCTCGGCCGGCCGACGAAAAAGCGATCTCCGCCTTGCCGTCTAGGTACAGCGGAAGGTTTTCCCCAATGGCCAATCGAACATGTTGAACCTGCCCGGTGAGCGGCGTGAATTTCAGCGGGACCTCGTGGCCGGTGCGATTCGCCAACACAATGACATCGCCGCGGCTTGGCACCGGTGAACGAATTGGAATCAGCAAAGCAAGCAAGCAACTGAGCACCCATCGGTGCGAAAAGCCGTGGGCCGTTGTTATTCGACGCCGCTGGTTCATGATTCTATTCTACGACAACTCGGCGATTCCCGCGCCCGCGATTGCAGGGCCAATCACGTGTTGAAACCGGGAGGACTTGTAGGAGGGGGACTCCGACCCCGACGAACCGTCGCGCATCGTAGCTTGTTCGAATCTCGCGTGAAATCGACGCCCGAGACGCCTCCCAAAGTGCTCCTCTGCAATCGAGGCGCGGGAATCGCTCTGCCGAGCGACATCGGCTAATATGGCGAAATGGAGAACCTTGCACTGCTCGCCGTGTTATTTTTCCTCGCGGCCACGCTTTACGCTTCCGTAGGACACGCCGGTGCCTCGGCCTACTTGGCCATCATGGGCCTTTTGAGCGTGCCCGCCGACGTGATGAAACCCACCGCGCTGTTTCTGAATGTCGTCGTCGGAACGATTACGACCGCTCGGTTTGCGAAGGCGGGCTGCTTTTCGTGGCGGCGGTTTTGGCCCTTCGCGGTCACCTCAATCCCCTGCTCGTACTTGGGCGGGAAACTACATCTTACCGACAGATCGTACAAGGTGGCGGTCGGGGCCATTCTGCTTTTCGCCGCGTACCGATTGGCGAAATCGGCCCTAAAGAAGCTGGAAGACCCTGTTGCCGCCCCCCCCTTGGCTCCAGCACTTGTTGCCGGGGCAGGTATCGGTCTGCTCTCGGGCCTCACCGGTACGGGAGGCGGTATCTTCCTCTCGCCTTTGCTGATCCTGACCGGCTGGGCCGATGTCCGCTCGTGCGCCGGCGTTTCTGCTGCCTTTGTGCTCGTGAACTCGATCGCCGGACTGGCCGGCAATCTCTTCGCCTTCAATCATCTGCCCAGCTCCGTCGGTTATCTGGCCCTGGCAGCCGCGGCCGGTGGTATGCTCGGTGCCGAACTCGGCAGCCGCCGCCTGACGCCGAGCATCATGCGCTATTTTCTCGCCGCCGTGCTCGTGATTGCAGGATCCAAGTTGATCCTTTTCAAAGACGCCTCTCGCCAGCAGGTTGTGCCGATGAAGCCCCCGGCGTTCGAGCCTTCGGCAAGTGACGGCAGATAACGGAATTGCCCACGCCTTTGCCATGAAGCGGTAGTCGTTGTTGGGGCGTGGATGGGGTGAAGACGCAAGATTGAATTCGTCCGATCGTTGCGGCAACGACTGCAAGAGAGCAGGGAGCGAACACGCGGAGATGCGGCGCATCAGCCGCGTTCCGCCATTTGCTCTTGAATCCACGTTTCGAGTTCGGCCCAATCGACGGGCGGCAGCTTGCACAGATCGGGCCGCAACTTTACGGCATCGCGAATGTACACGTGCTGTATTGCGTCTTGCGGAAGGGGTGTATTCCAATGCACAAGGACTCGAATGCAACGCGGAAGAGAACCTGGGATCGTCATTTCATGGCCGCACAACAGCGGTACTTCCAGCCAACCAAGCTGGCGTGCCGCAAGCGCCGGGAACTCGGCATCCAAGTCGGGGGTCGTTGTGAAGATCGCGCTGGCCACATCCTTCGGGTCGATCCCGTTTCGGCGGACCATGAGCGCCACGAGTTGCCGAGTCGCCGAGAGAATCGCCTCGCGCGAGTTATCGCTAACCGTGGTTGCCCCGCGAACTCCTCGACACAGCATGATTTGCGAAACTCCGACGAAAGCCTGCATGGGCCAATGAAAGCGTGGACTCCCCCAAGCCCCGATTATACACGGATTTCCCAATCGGCAGATTGCGCCTTCATCGCGACGAGCTTATTTTTTCGGGCGGAATCGTCGATAACTTGGAAGCTCAATCGTGCTGCAGGTGCCCTCCGGCTAATTACGAGAGACCGGAGGAAGATTTTGGCAAATTGCCACGTTCAGGGCGATTGGGGAGGCGCGGACTTGGGAAGGGATATTAGAAAACCCTTTTGGAGCCGTTGACAACCCGATTGAAGCGCGTATGATTGGGAGCAGTCTCAGTCAGGAGCTAGCCTGTCGAGGGCCGGTTTCTGGTTGGGATTTTTTATTCTACCCCCCTTGCGTGTTTGGCAAGAAGGTATAGAATACTGGGCTCAGCTAAAGCTGAGTGCTATCGCTCTTTGACAATTTGGTACGTGACCTCCAATTTTTTTGTCAGCCAAGACTATATCAAAATTGGCTGAGGAGCGTCTTGATAAGGTGAGCCGGAAGCGTAAGCCTCCGGAGCACTCGCCTTGTTATGGAGGCTCCTCACAAATAGCCACTCAAACTGTTTCAAGAGGCTCATAAACTGCGGTGAATAGCCGCTGTCGAAAGGCAGCGGTTTGAAGCGGCAGTGAATGCATATACCAATTGAAGGGTTTGATCCTGGCTCAGAATGAACGTTGGCGGCGTGGATTAGGCATGCAAGTCGAGCGGTAGGAGTTCACTCACCCCGCTTCATTTAGCACCCGGTCAGTGACCGGGGGCTAAGTGGGCGAGGTGAGTGGACTCTGAGAGCGGCGAAAGGGAGAGTAACGCGTAGTTACGTGCCCCGAGGACCGGAATAGCCACGGGAAACTGTGGGTAATGCCGGATAATGTCCCCGGACCAAAGGTGTGATTCCGCCTTGGGAGCGGACTGCGTTGTACTAGCTTGTTGGTAGGGTAATGGCCTACCAAGGCAATGATGCATAGCGGGTGTGAGAGCATGACCCGTCTCACTGGGACTGAGACACTGCCCAGACACCTACGGGTGGCTGCAGTCGAGAATCTTCGGCAATGGGCGAAAGCCTGACCGAGCGACGCCGTGTGTGGGATGAAGGCCTTCGGGTTGTAAACCACTGTCGTAGAGGAGGAAGTTCATCGGGGTTCTCCCCGGTGATTGACCTATTCTAGGAGGAAGGACGGGCTAAGTTCGTGCCAGCAGCCGCGGTAATACGAACCGTCCAAACGTTATTCGGAATTACTGGGCTTAAAGGGTACGTAGGCGGCGCTGTCAGTCGGGTGTGAAAGCCCTCGGCTCAACCGAGGAATTGCGCCCGATACTGCAGTGCTTGAGGGAGACAGAGGTAAGCGGAACTGATGGTGGAGCGGTGAAATGCGTTGATATCATCAGGAACACCGGTGGCGAAAGCGGCTTACTGGGTCTCTTCTGACGCTGAGGTACGAAAGCTAGGGTAGCGAAGGGGATTAGATACCCCCGTAGTCCTAGCCGTAAACGTTGAGCACTTGATCGTGGGGCCCCCCATAGCCTCTCGGTCGTAGCGAAAGTGTTAAGTGCTCCGCCTGGGGAGTATGGTCGCAAGGCTGAAACTCAAAGGAATTGACGGGGGCTCACACAAGCGGTGGAGGATGTGGCTTAATTCGAGGCTACGCGAAGAACCTTA
>JADZFK010000112.1 GCA_020849945.1 Pirellulales bacterium
TCCATATCGCCGGGGCCGGGGCCGCCGGCGCCCTTCTTTTCTTTCTTGGGGGCTTCGGCGATGAGGGCGTCGGAGGTCAGCAACAAGGTTGCGACGCTGGCCGCGTTTTGCAGTGCGGTGCGGGTGACCTTGGTGGGGTCGATGACGCCGGCTTTGACCATGTCTTCGTAGGTGTCGGTGGCGGCGTTGTAGCCTTCGTTTCCTTTCCGCTCAGCGACGCGCTCGCAGACGATGCCACCATCTTGGCCGGCGTTTGCGGCGATGGCCATGAGCGGCGAGCGGCTGGCACGGACGACAATGTTGAAGCCGACCTTATGGTCGTGCGAGGCATTGTCGGCCGGCTTGACCTTGGTGCTGGTGCGGAGCAGGGCGACGCCGCCGCCGGGCAGGATGCCTTCCTCGACGGCCGCGCGGGTGGCGTGGAGCGCGTCTTCGACGCGGGCCTTCTTCTCCTTCATTTCGCTCTCGGTCGCGGCGCCGACGTTGATCTTGGCCACGCCGCCCGCCAGCTTGGCCAGGCGTTCTTCGAGCTTCTCGCGATCGTAATCGCTCGTGGTGTTCTCGATCTCGCGGCGGATCTGGTCGATGCGGCCTTTGATATCGCCACTTTTGCCGGCGCCTTCGATGATCGTCGTGTTGTCCTTATCGACGATGATCTTCTTGGCGCGGCCGAGTTCGCCCAGGCCGATGCCTTCGAGCTTGATGCCAAGGTCTTCGAAGATGGCCTGGCCACCGGTGAGGATGGCGATGTCTTCGAGCATGGCCTTGCGGCGATCGCCGAAGCCGGGTGCCTTTACGGCACACACGTTAAACGTGCCGCGGAGCTTGTTGATGACCAGCGTAGCGAGTGCTTCGCCTTCGATATCTTCAGCGACAATCAAAAGCGGTTTGCCGGCGTTGACGACCGCTTCCAGCACGGGCACCAAGTCCTTAACGCTGGTGATCTTCTTTTCGTGGACGAGCACGTAGGCGTCTTCGAGTTCGCAGGTCATCGTGTTCGGATCGGAAACGAAATACGGCGAGAGATAGCCGCGATCGAACTGCATACCTTCGACCCATTCGACTTCGGTGGAGAGGCTTTTGCCTTCGTCGACCGTGATGACGCCGTCCTTGCCGACCTTCTCCATGGCCTCGGCGAGCATCTTGCCGATTTCGGCGTCGCCGTTCGAGGCGACCGTGCCAACCTGGGCCATTTCTTGTGTGCTCTTAATTTTGATGGAGAGCTTCTTGAGCTCGGCCGTGATATCTTGGACAGCCTGCTCGATGCCTTCTTTCATGTGAACGGGGTTGACGCCGGCAGCCACGGCCTTCAGGCCTTCGTTAAAGATGGCTTCGGCCAGCACGGTGGCGGTGGTGGTGCCGTCGCCGGCGACATCGCTCGTTTTGCTGGCGACTTCCTTCACCATTTGGGCGCCCATGTTTTCGTAGGTGTCTTCGAGTTCAACTTCCTTGGCGACGGTGACGCCGTCTTTGGTGACGGTGGGCGAGCCGAAGGATTTTTGCAGGATGACGTTGCGGCCCTTGGGGCCGAGCGTGACCTTAACGGCCCGGGCGAGCTTTTGCACGCCGCGACGCATGGCATCGCGGGCTTCTTGATCGAAGGCAATCATTTTTGGCATTGGAAAACTCCTTGGTATTGAATCGTTGATTGGGTTCGTTATGAGAGGGGGCAGGATGCGGGATGCAGGGGGCAGGGGTCGGAAGTTAGGATGTCTTGCCCCTGCCCCCCGTATCCTGCATCCTGCATCCTATTTCTGCTATTCGATGACGGCGAGGATATCGCTCTCGCTCATCAGCAAGTATTCTTCATCGCCGATTTCGATGGATTCGGGAGCATAGCTGGTGAAGAGCACGCGGTCGCCGATCTTCACTTGCATGGCGCCGCGCGAGCCATCATCCAAAACCTTGCCGGTGCCGATGGCGATGATCGTGCCGCGGCTGGGCTTATCCTTAGCCGCATCGGGGATGTAAATGCCGCCGGCCGTCTTCTCTTGCGATTCCTCGCGTTCGACCACGACTTTGTCTCCCAGCGGTTGCAAGGTGACCTTGGATTTTGGTTTGCTCTTCGTAGCAGTTGCGGCCATGTATCAAACTCCTGTGTGTTAGGGGAAAGCTTCTTTAGCTGTTGGCTTTTAGCTGTTAGCTGTTAGTTCTTAGCCAGAAGGCGGGGGGGCTGGGTGGCTGGGGGACAACGAGGGCGCGGCTCGCTCGCGGGTGAGCGAAGATTTCCGCCTTCGGCTAAAAGCTAAAAGCTGCGGCCAGTCCCTCATTTGGGCGCGGAATCAGCCAGTTGGCAAGGGGCGGAGGAGCAATCGGCGCGCCAAAGGGTTTCGTAAAGTCGTAAGGTGATGCCAGCAAGGGAGTTGCGGAGGGTTGTCGATGACGATGGTTTTTGTCAGGGACTGCCAAGCTGGCTGGCAAGTCGGGAAAACGTCGAGCAGCGAAAGGGGCGGGGCTGTCAGATTGGCAGGGGGGCGGTTCGCCTTTTTCATTGAATCGCGGGCAGGGCCAATCACTTCATCACAAAGTGGTGGAGATCTGTGGAGATGTGTGGGAGGCGTCACCGACGGCGATTTCGCGGTTCGTCGGGGTCAGAGCCACCTCCTGCAGGTCTTCCCCGATTGGCGTTTAGCGGATGAGGCCAAGTTCGATTCGGAGGAAGGTCCAGGTGCTGGGGATTCCTGTTTGGTTTTGGGGATGGCCAAATTTATGATCGTAGTCGTTGATCCATCGCCGCAATTGGCCGACAGGTACGCGGTGTGGCACGATTGCGCCGGTGAGGTGAAGGAAGCGGAGCAGTTCGATGGCCGACGCGAAACGTTCGACGTGCGCGCGGGTTCCTGAGCGGAGCACATGCCAGCCGGCTTCGCGGAAGATGTCGAGCCACTGTGATTCCGTTCGCCAGCGGACCGGTGAGTAACCGCCCACGACCGAGTGCCATTCGGGCAGGGTGGGAGCGATGTAAAAGGCGTGGAGCATTCGCCCAGCCGGGCGGAGAAGTTTGCGCCAGCGGTGGAGCACCTCGACAGGATGTTCGCACCAATGAAGCAGGCTGGCAGAGAACAGGCGATCGACGGGGCCGAGTTCGTTCAGCGGCGCGGATGGCCGGGGCGGTAGCTGCGCGGCATTTCCAAGTTGCCAGGCATCGGCAGTGCGCCAAGCAACTTGCGGCAGGCGATGGCGTCCGTGCTCGACCATTCGCGGGGCGATATCCAATGCGGTGAGCCGCTCGTATCGAGTGGCGAGCAGTTCGGTGAACAGGCCGTTGCCGGCGCCGACCTCAAGTGCCGTTTTTGAGTTGGCGTGCCGCGGCTGTTCAACCCATTCGCCAAGCCAGTCGATCAAGTGACGTTGGACGGTGGCCGCGGCGGCGTAAGAGTGTGCCCGGCGATCGAAAGCCAGGCCGCGCGGTTGCTCGATGCCGGTTGCCGTTGCGGCCGGAATGCGTCGAGGTTCGTGTTGAAGAATCGATGGGGTCATGCCGCGGAAAAAACAGGGAAGCGGGTCAGAAGCGTGGTCTGAAGCTTGCTCAGCGGTGGAGCGAGCAGTTGCCATCATCGCAGGTTGTGCCGCCGAGACGGTGACGGTTTCGGGCGATCCAGCGGTAAAGCGGGCGCCACACGATCATGCTGCCAGGCAGGTGCAGGAAGGGGGAGGCCCACCACAAGCGTCGCAGCCGACGAGTGAGGTAGCGAATGGCCTCGGGCCCCCAATGTTCGTTGCCGCGGCGATCGATGAGGAGCATCTCTTGCATCAGCCGCTCGCGTGAGAGGCCGGGCCAGCGTCGAGTCACTTCGGGATCGTGAATCGAGAGATACGAGAGTTTGCGTTGGCAATCCCACCACGGTAATTTGCGAACCTGGGCCGTGCAGATGGGGCAATGGCCGTCGTAAAGAACGACATCGGCCGTAGGCCGCTCGTCGGGCGTCGGCAGGGAAGGGGCAGCGGTGGGCAGGTTGCAAGCAGTCATCGGATCGGCATCCATCATAGCGTGGAAGGCGGCCCGTCGTCGATTCCGCGGGCGGCCTGGCCGTGGAGGTTCGACTCTGTTTCTTTGCTGGAAACCCGATATAATTGAGGAGCGGCGGTCGAATTCGAGTTTCCCAGGTTCTTTCTCGAAGGAAATCGGTCATGGATCAGCTTCACCAGCAAGTGGCGCGTGCTCGTCGACGGTTGGTTTTGGAGCAGTTCGCGGGGCGGCTCGCGCGGTGCGCGTTTGCGGCGTTGCTTGTGGCGATGGTTGCAGTGGCCGTGCCACGGGTGATCGCCATCGAAGGCCTGCCCGCGGGTTGGGACTTGGCTTGGCTCGCCGGCAGCGTGGTGTTGGCCGTGGCGAGTGCGATCGTGTGGACGATCGTTTCGCACCGCAGCGAGTTGGATGCGGCGATCGAGATCGACCGGCGATTCGA
Organism: Pirellulales bacterium; assembly: GCA_020849945.1. Lineage (GTDB taxonomy): Bacteria > Planctomycetota > Planctomycetia > Pirellulales > Lacipirellulaceae > JABDGM01. The sequence continues at coordinate 4,410 of JADZFK010000112.1, forward strand.
TCTGCGCGAGCGGGTAGCGAGCAGTCTTTCGCTTTCGATCGATGAGCAAGCGAGCGAAGCGGGCCGGGCCGTGTTGAGCGATGCGTTGCGGGTCGTGGGGCGGATCGACGTTGATGAAAAGTTTGGCGTACAGGTAGGCCGCCGCGCGTGGTGGCCGCTCGTGCCGGCGGCCATCGCGGGCTTGCTGGTGATGTTCCTCGACGTGCGCCCGGCCGAAAGTAGCGCCGACGCGCAAGCGGCAGCCAAGACCGCGGAAAACACGAAGACCGCGCTCGAATCGCTTCGCAAGAAGATGCAAGAACAGCAATCGAAGCTGAACAAAGAGAAGGGGCTTGAGAAAGCGAACGATCTGTTCAAACAAATCGAGCAGGGCACGCGCGAGCTTTCTCAAAAGGACAAGATGGACCCGACGAAGGCGGCCGTCAAACTAAATGACCTGGCGAAGCAACTGGAAGAACGCCGACAGCAATTGGGCGGCAAGGACGCAATCAAAGAACAGTTCCAGAAGATGAAAAGCCTGGGGGCGGGGCCTGCCGACAAAGCGGCCGAGGCACTCAAACAAGGTGATTGGAAGAAGGCGCTCGATGAAGTCGAAAAGCTGGCCAAGGACCTACGAACCGGCAAGCTCGATAAAGAAGCCAAGGAGCGGTTGGAAAAGCAGCTTCAGCAGATGAAGGAGAAGCTGGAATCCGCCGCGCAGGCCCATCAGCAGGCCATGAAGGATCTCAAGAAGCAGATCGACGAGCAGACCAAGAAGGGCAATCTCGCCAAAGCGGGCGAATTGCAGAAGAAGCTTGACCAACTCCAACAGCAGAAACAGCAGATGGACATGCTGAAAAAGCTTGCCCAGCAAATGGGCGAGTGCCAACAGTGCATGCAACAAGGCGACGGAAAAAAGGCCGCTGAAGCGATGAGTCAAATGGCTCAGCAGCTAGAGCAGATGCAACAGCAGATGAGCGAGATGGAAATGCTCGAGATGGCGATGGACCAAATCGAAATGACCAAAGACGCGATGGCCTGCAAAATGTGTAATGGCGAAGGATGCAAGGAATGCATGGGAGGCATGGCGAACAACAATCCGTTCAACCCGAACGGCAAGCCGGGGCAGGGCATGGGTCAGGGCCGTGGCATCGGCGAGCGGCCCGAGGAGCGGTCGGCCACGAACACGCGCGAGTCGCAAGTGAAGCAGCAATCGCGCCGGGGTGCCGCCACGTTTGGCGGGTTCGTCGAGGGGCCGAACATCAAAGGCGAAGTTGGGCAGAGCATCAAGGAGGAGATGGCCTCGCTCCGTTCCGAGCCAGCGGACCCGCTCACGAGCGAACGATTGCCGAACAGTCGCCGCGAGCACGCGGAGGAATACTTCAAGCTGCTGCGCGAAGGGAAGTGAGGCAACGCGATTCTACAACTACAGCGTTGGTCAAACCACAAAGCAGCTGTGTTGATTCTTTATAGCCCGGCCCTCTGGGCCGGACGACCGGGCGTGGGAACCCATGCCAGTTCGCCGTGCCGATACGGCTCGGCTATTTCCATACAAGGCACGGAGCCACGGAGAAGAATTGGTCATTGCAAAGTGGTCATTTGAAATTTGGTCATTTCTGATCTGAAATGGTTCATGACAAATGACTGATTTGCAATGACCAATTCTTCTTCTCCGTGACCTCCGCGTGCTCCGTGGTGAAAAATCCGGACTAGATACCAATGCCCAAAGGAAGAGGGTTCCAAGGCAGTTTCCAAACTCGTTCTTAACCGGTCATCTCCACCACTTGCACCGAAACCTGTTACCCGCAGTTGCCCCCTCCCCTTCAAAAATCACGGCCTTAGTACTACAGCGCTAAGTCAAACCACAATACCACAAAGAACACAAAGAACACGAAGGAAATAGGGCATGAATCGTGGCAGAAATGCTGGGGTGCCCCCTCATGTTGCAGCGAATAAGTTGGTTCA
>JADZFK010000113.1 GCA_020849945.1 Pirellulales bacterium
CTGCTTTCGCAAGGCATTACCACGATCAATGGCGGAGAAGGTGTTTCGGCCGCGCCGCTCGAAGGCGAAGAGGCCCGCTCGCAAGGTTGGAACACGATGGGTGAGTATTTCCAGTTGTTGGAACTGGAAGGCCTGCCCCTTAATCTCGTGCAGACCGTCGGTCATACGCAAGTCCGCCAAATCGTCCTCGGCGATACCGATCGCCGTCCGAACGATGAAGAACTCAAGCGGATGCAGGCCCTCGTGCGCGAAGCGATGGAGGCGGGGGCAATTGGCGTCTCGACCGCTCTCATCTATCCACCCGCCACGTACGCCACCACCGAGGAGATCGCCGCGCTCGCCTCGGTGGCCGGCGAGTGTGGCGGCGGTTACTTCACCCACATGCGCAACGAAGGAGATCAATTGCTCGAGGCAATCGACGAGGCCTTGCTCATCGGTCGCAAGGCCAAGGCTTCGGTGCATATCTATCATCTGAAGACGGCGGGACGGCAGAACTGGGGCAAGATGCCTCTCGCAATCGCCCGAATCCAAGCAGCCCGGGCCGCCGGCGAGCAGGTTACGTCCGACATCTACCCGTACATCAACAACGGTTTGTCGCTCTCGTCGTTCATCAACCCCCGGCACTTCGCGAATGGCCGCGCTCGCTTTCTCGAAAAAATAAAGGATGCCGATTATCGCGCCGAAATCCGCAACGAGATGGAAACCACCGATGGCTGGGAGAACTGGTATCGCCACGTCGGGTACGATTGGAATAACGTGATCATCGGTCGGGCAACCGGTGAAAAGTATGAACGGTTCGGCGGCAAAACCGTCGCCGAGATCGCCAAAGAACTGGGAATCGATCCGTGGGAAGCCTTCTTCGAGATGGCCAAGAATGGCGCCTTCGCCTGCCCACAAAGTATGACCGAGGCAAACAAAATTCTAGCGATGCGGCAAGACTTCATGAGCTTCTGCACCGATGTCGGCCCGAACGGCGGCTCCGACATGGCAGCCCACCCCCGCGCGTATGGTTCCTTTCCACGCATCCTGGGCCACTACGTTCGCGATCTGGGGGCAATTTCCCTCGAACACGCCGTGGCCCAAGCCAGCGCCGCGGCAGCGAACGCCGTCTTCGCCTACGACCGAGGTAAAATTGCAGTTGGCACCGCCGCTGATATCGTCCTCTTCGATCCAAACACGATCGGCGATCGTTCGACCTTCGCCAAACCCGATGAACTTTCAATCGGCATGAAGAAGGTGTTCGTCAATGGCGTACTGGTGTTCGACGAGGGCAAGCTCACGGGCGCTCGTCCGGGACACGTCCTTCGCGGGCCGGGGTACCAAGTCGCTCATGCACCGTACAACGTGGCCTCTGGCGATCTGCCCGCCAGCTTCAATAACCTCGATCTGTTTATCCGCGATTTCATGCAGAAGAACCACGTGCCAGGCGCGGCCGTGGCCGTCTCCGATCACGGTCGGCTCGTCCTCGCCCGCGGGTATGGCTACGCCGACCTGGCCTCGGGCAGGCAAGTGAAGCCGGACGATCTGTTTCGCATCGCCAGCATTTCCAAACCCATTACGGCCGTGGCGATCTTGCAGTTAGCCGAGCAGGGCAAGCTCAAGCTGAGCGATCGCGTTCTCGACCACCTTCACTACGAGCCTCACTTGGAAAAGGACGCCAAGTTCGACGAGCGCTGGAACGACATCACCATCGAGTACTGCTTGCAACATCGCGGCGGCTGGGATCGAGAAGTGTCGTTCGACGCCATGTTCCAGTCGGTCCGTTTCGCACGGATGCTAGAAATCCAGCCGCCTGCCCAGCAGGATGACATCATCCGCTGCATGCTTGGCATCCCGCTCGACTTCGCGCCCGGCGAGCGGTACGCCTATTCAAACTTTGGCTACTGCCTGCTGGGCCGCATCATCACCAAGGTCACGGGGCAAGATTACGAATCGTACGTCAAGGAGCATGTGTTCTCGCCACTGGGGATTACCACGGCGCGCCTCGGCCATTCAAAACGAGGCCCCGAAACGCCGGCGGAGGAAGTCCGTTACTACTCGCCTTACCTCGATCCCAGCGTATTTGCTGAAGACAAAGGGCGTGTGTTGCCGTCGCACTACGGTGGTTGGAATCTCGAAGCGATGGACGCCCACGGCGCTTGGACCGCCTCCGCAGTCGATCTCGTTCGTTTTGCCAGTGCGTTGGATGACCCCGCGAACTCGAAGCTCCTTAAGAAGGAATCCATCGAACAAATGTTCGCGCCCCCCGTGGGGATGAAGAAGGGCGATCCGAAGAAAAAAAATCCAAAGGCGTACTACTCACTGGGTTGGATGAACTCTCCCGCGCCCCGTGGCAGCCAGGGAGACTTGGATAGCGGACACAACGGTTCGCTTGCCGGTACGGCAACCGTACTTCTGCGAAAACATAACGGACGCAATTTCTCGATCGTGTTCAACGCCCGCTCAAGCCCCGCGGCAAAACATTTCGGAATGGCCATGCAAGAACGTTTCTCCCGCGAACTCGATCAAATCGAGGACTGGCCAACAATCGGTCCTTCGCCCAGTTCCAATTCCACAGGAGGGAACGATTAGCCCGGTTTTCTCACCACGGAGCACTCAGCAGTCACGGAAGTGGAGGTGATTAGTCTTTGGTCATTGGTTATTTGAATATTGGATCACTTCTGAAATGGTCAATGACGAATGGCAATTTTACAATGACCAATCTGTTTTTTCCGTGTCTAGGTGCCTTGTATGTAGATAGCCGAGCCGTATCGGCTCGGCGAACGGGCATGGGTCCCTACACCCGGTCGTCCGGCCCAGAGGGCCGGGCTATAAAGAATCGACACAGCCGCTCTGTGGTGTTGATTTTGAGAAATGTGGAATAGAACTTGTCCCAATACTCCCCTCCCTTTGAGCACGACATCGCTAAGTCAAACCACAACACCACAAAACCACACAACCACGAAGGACACGAACGAAATAGAGCTTGACTCTTGGCAGAAATACTAGGGGGCCATGCGCGTTGCAACGAATAAGTTGGTTTACGGATGATGTGCATAATTTGCCCCGGCCTGTCGAAGCCTGAATACTCAATTTCCTGGCTTGCTTCGTGTCCTTCGTGCTCTTTGTGGTTTCGTGCTCTTGGTGGTTCATCAACATAACACTGTAGTAGAAGGAGACTGGCTAAAGTTTGTGTCGTCTCAACCGTAGTTCAAGTTCCCTTTTCTTACTCCAACATGCGATCCACATAACTCATGAGCCGATTCCTAGTCTTCATTTCGCCTGCGTGCGCAACCCTTCTGTATCTGGCATCCATCATGGCCCAAACCGCTTTTGCCCGGCCCGATTCGAAAGTGAAAACGGGTTCTATTTCCCAAAGCACTTCACTCGTTGCCGGTTACGAAACGATCGCCCAGCGGATATCCAAATTCGTGGAACATGAATTGAAGGACAAAGGAATCCCTTCCGTCGCCATTTCGCTCGTGGACGGCAATCAAGTGGTATTCGCGCAGGGCTATGGCACGGCTAGCCCCGATGGCACCAAGCCCGCCACAGGCGATTCGGTGTACCGCATCGGCTCGGTCTCTAAGCTCTTTACCGATATTTGCGTGATGCAATTGGTGGCCGCCGGCAAGCTCGATCTCGACGCCGATATCCGCAAGTACCTCCCCGAGTTCCAGCCCCGAAACCCGTTCGGTGTGCCGATTACCTTGCGGCAATTGATGTCGCACAAGTCGGGCATCGTGCGCGAGTCGCCGGTGGGAAGCTACTTCGATGACACCAGCCCCACGCTTGCCGCCACGATCGCCAGCGTGAACGATACCGACCTCGTGTACAAACCAGGCACGCATACCAAGTACTCGAACGTCGGGGTTTCGGTCGCGGGCCTGGTGGTTGAACGGCTTGTCGGCCGACCGTTCGAAGAGCACATCCGCCAAACTCTACTCGACCCGCTCGAAATGCCGGTCAGCAGTTTCCGCGCGACCGAGGCGGTGGAACAGAATCGTGCAATCGGTTGGATGCGGAGTTATCATGCCCCGCCGACCGTCGCACCGAACTTCGCACTCGGCACGCTGCCGGCTGGCAATCTTTATTCCAGCATGAACGAGCTGAGCCATTTCATGATCGCGCTCCTAAACGGCGGACGGTATCATGGCAAACAGGTCGTCGAGGCGCAGGTGCTCGAATCGATGTTGCACCCCACGGTCGCAACGAGCGACAAAGTGAATGAATATGGCATCGGCTTTCGCCTAGGCGAACTAGAGGGGCATCGCACGTTTGGCCACGGCGGCGCTGTGTACGGCTACTCGACCCAATTCGTCGGAATCCCCACTGCCAAAATCGGCGTTGCCACCAGCGCTTCGTTCGATGGCGCCAGTGGATTCGTTAAACGGCTAAGCGAATATGCACTGCGGCTGATGCTCGCCCAAAAAGCCGGCAAGCCACTCCCCGCGATCGAAGTCTCCGAACCGATCGCCCCCGCATTGCAACGAAAGCTCGTCGGCACTTACGTCGGGGGTGAGAAGCTCATCCGTATTCTCGAACAGGAAGGCGGCCTCGCACTGTTCGACGGAACCTATCTCACCCGGCTGCGCGCCCAAGGCAGCAACCTCGTCGTCGATGACCTGGAAGTGTACGGCCCCAGCATGGGCCTCGCCGAAGAGGGTCGGCTCCTGATGAACGACCGCGCATTTTCCAAGATCGAAGAACCTTGCCCCCAACCGCCTCCCTCGCGCTTTGCCAGGCTGATCGGCGAATATGGCTGGGACCACAACGTATTGTACATCTTGGAAGATCGCGGCCAGTTGTGGGCGCTCATCGAGTGGTTCTACTTCTATCCGCTTACCGAAGTCTCGCCCAATGTGTTCGCCTTCCCCCCCGAGGGCTTGTACCACGGCGAACATTTGGTGTTCGGTGAAGAGGGAGAAAAGCCGGCTCCGTATGTAACGGCCGCCAGTGTGCGATTCAATCGTCGGCCCGTCGGTTTGGAAGGCGATAAGCCGTTTCAAATTCAACCCACGAAACCTGTCGAAGAACTCTATCGAATCGCCCGGGCGGCCTCTCCGCCCCACGAAACGAATCGCCCTCGACCATTCGACTTGGTGGAGCTGATCGCGCTGGACCCTTCCATCAAATTCGATATCCGTTACGCCACGAAGAACAATTTTCTTGGCACCGAGTTCTACAAAGAGGCACGCGCTTTCATGCAACGCCCCGCGGCCGAGGCACTGGTTCGCGTCCACAAGAATCTTATGAAGAAGGGCTATGGCCTCGTCGTGTACGATGCCTATCGCCCTTGGTACGTCACGAAGATGTTTTGGGAGGGAACGGCCGGCGACCAACACAAATTCGTTGCCGACCCAAGCCAAGGATCAAAACACAACCGCGGCTGCGCGGTCGATGTGACGCTGGTTGAACTCAAAACGGGCAAAGCGGTGGAGATGGTCTCTGGTTACGACGAAATGTCGTTCCGCTCCTATCCGTTCTATCCAGGTGGGGCAAGCAACTCCCGCTGGTATCGCTCCCTGTTACGCGATGCAATGCTCGAAGAAGGCTTCACCGGCTACGAAACCGAGTGGTGGCACTTCGATTACAAAGATTGGGAACAGTACCCCATCGGCACCGTGAGCTTCGAAGAAATACAAACCGAGTAAACGCCTTTCCAAGAACCCTCTCCCACAGGGAGAGGGCAAGTTGCTCGGAACTCGCGGTGGCGAGCCGAGGACCCACGACCCCGAATCGTCAGCGAGGGAATGAATCCCTTTTCCCTCGCCGACGCTTCGGGCTGGTTTCCAATACACTCGCCCAATTGGAATCAATGATCGGCCCTGGACCAAACGAGGCGGGAATTGAGCACTCTTGAACACCAGGCACTCACGCTTCCGGCCCGCAACTCAGCCCTCACCCCTCGCAACTCGCAACTCGCAACTCAATACGTAACTCCGGCGCGAAGCATGAGGGTATTGTCGAGGCTGATATCGTCGCCGGAGATGCTGGCCACTTTGATATCGCGGAAGAATACGTAGCCAAGCTCGATGCGATGGGAAAGCCCGCCGACGATTCGTCGTTCGAATCCGAGCAGGGCACGGTAATCACGCGAGGCGAGGACATCCTGCGTGCCATCGGGTTGCTGGAACGACCATGCGGCGTTGCCGTATTCCATGCCGATGTAGGCCCACCATTCATCGCTGCCCGGAGCTCGCGAAACATTGGTGAGTCGCCACAAGATCTTCGGCTGCGGGAACACGAGTTGATACTCGGCATCGTCGTTGGGGGTGAAGATCAGCCCGGCGACCGGCACGACCTTCGTCCAACCGCCGTTGAGGTATGTAACGCCAAAGACCCATTTCCAATCGAGAGTCGGCGCATAAACACCGACCGCCCGCCCGTTAACACGCAACGCTTCGCCCGTGTCAAAACTGTGGTCGTCGGCATAGATGCCCGGCGTGACGGCGAAGTCGGCGATCCAATGGTTGTCGTACACGCGAAAGATGTGGAAGTCGATCGAGGCATCGTGCAATCGCGGCGGAAGAAATATCCCTTCGGGGCTTTCTAGAAAGTGAACTTCGTAAGCGGGCGTGATGAGGATCGGCTTCTCGCGCGTGAAGAACGGCAACGCGGTTACAACTTCGGTCCGAAGGTCGGTCCAACCGAGCGAGTCATCCGAGAGTTGCGGCAACCAGGTGGCCGTGTATTTCGCCTTCTGGAAGAATCCATTGCGAGCGCCGGGCGGGATGAGCGATGCCTTCAGGTCTGGCTCGGCGGCGGGGCTGCCGGGGTAGCCGGGGTAGCCAAGGTCCATCGGCACGACGACCGGCGCCACGCCGGGCGCAAGATTGTCGAGCAGCACCGCTTGGTTGGGTGCATCGACATCCGGGCACGCTTGCCCACCCGGCGGATACTCGGCCCACACCGGAACGGCCCCTTGCGGAATTGCTAGGGCAGGCTCACTGTTCAACATCGGCTGGTAGGGCACTTGCTCGGGCAGCGCGGTCCCGCCCCACGGGTTCGCCTGCGGCGTGGCCCCCCCCGGCCACTGCGCGATGGCTCGCGCGAAGAGAGAGAGAAACAGCAGTAGTGCAATCAACAGCCGCATCGAACATTCTCAAGTGCAAGTCGTCGTCCATTCAGCCGATAGCCGCCCAGCCTCACAAGCTCGGAGTGCCCCGTGGTGAGAAGCCCGGTTTAGAAATCGATGCCGGCTCGCAGCATGATCGTATCATCGGGGGTGAAGTTGGGAGGGTCGCCAGAGACAAATACGATTTCGCGATCAAAGACGTAACCAATTTCGAGGTGCCCGCGGATTTGGGTTTGCGTTTCCCATTCGAGGCCGCCGATCACGCGGATATCGTTGTAATCGATGCGATCGGTGGTGGTTTGCCGATCGACCGACCACGAGCCGCCGCCGTACTCGCCCGCCGCGTAACCCCACCACTTGGTATTTCCAACGGTAGCCAAAAACGTGCGGGCTTTCGGATTCGGAAACACAAGGTACAAATCCCAATCGGGCGTGGGGCGATAGTACAGGCCGGCCACAGGCAATATCTTCACATCCACGCGGTCGAGGTACACGGCCCCGACGATGATGTCCATATCGGGTGCAATGGCGATGCTGCCCGCCCCGCGCCCCATGAACCGCAACGAATCGGAATCAACGTGATCGAAATCGCTGTAAACACCGGTTCGGAAACCAAGCTCGGCACCCAGCCATTCGTTGAATCGCGGATACCAAGCCAGGTCGAGATATGCGTCGTACAGTTGAGCCGGCAGGTCGGGCCCGCCGGCCACCGGCGGTGGACCGGGCAGCGGCGGGTCACTCTGCGGGCCGTTGAGCCAATTGAACGCGAACCCCGGCGTCACCAGCAGCGGCGTTTCCAGGTTGTAGAACATCGGAAACGCAAACGTGGTCGAAAGTTCGACCCGATTCAAACCAAAATCCTCATCATCCGAGTGGTCGCCGTATAAGTAGGTGTACTCCATGCTCAGTTCTTGAAGAAACCGTTGGGTCTTTGCCCAGTATCCTTCTCCACTCGTGGTGATGTCGTACGGCGCGGGTTGGTATTGAAACGGGGCCGGCTGCGGACCATAGGTTGCGGGCGGTAGCCCCGGCTGCTGGTACGGCTGCGGTACCACCGGCGCACCAGGTGGCACGCCCGCCGCAGGCTGCGGCGCGGGGCTGAGATACGGTGCCGGGGCCGGTGTGGTATACGGATAGGGCGAAGTCGGCGCGGCCATCGTGGTTGCTGCTCCACCTGCCGAATAGGGGTCGAACGTTGGGGGCGGCAGCACCGTCGGTGTACCGATTGTCCCCGGCGAAGCATACGTGCCGGGCGGCGAGGTCGGCGATACGACCGGTGAAGTTGGGTACGACGGATAGCTTGTGATTGGCGCGGGCGAGCCCAGCGTGGGTGGCACCGAGGCAGGTGCCGCGTAGTTGGGCGCCGGCACCGGCGAGACATACGTCGGCGATGCGGCCGGGGCTGCGTAAGGATTGGACACCGCACCGTAAGGCGCCGAGAACTGCACCGGCTGCGCCGGCGTCGGAAACTGCACTCGCTGTGCAATCGCCGCGCAACCCATGTCAAGCTGAATCGCCGCGGTCAACACGTACACGAAGTAAGGGTAGTACGCCTGCATACGGCAGAAGTTGGAAGCGGAAGGTGGCCGAGGCGATCCGCACCTTCCGCGATTGGAATCGCTCGGCGCGATCCATTCGAGAAAGTGGCCACGTGATTGGTGGACTAACGCGCTCACGATGCCGCCCCGAACTTGCTTGGAAATGGCCAACCTGCGCCGCGCGCAACCCGGGCGCGGCTGCGGTAGTTACCACTGCTGGCGGGCAGAGTCAAGAGAAACCGCAAAACACCGCCCCAAACCCTGCTAGCAACGCAGTCCTACTCGCAAGATTCCTTCATGCTGCCTCAAGGCCGTTCTGTTGTTTCCAATCGCATCGGGCTGCTAAGTAGAACCCGCGAGCCGAGCGGGACGCGGAACGACCAATTCCGCTCCTACTTCCACGAAATGTGCCGCTCGTTCCGCGGTACCTGCTGTTCTGCCAAAAATAATCTGATTGGTCATGGGCCGCCGCCTGTAGTGGATGATTCGAGCGGGGGGGCATGGTATGCTAGTGCTTTGTCGTTGCTAATATGTTTGGGTTCGACTCGACACGCCCCAATCGCTGCAAAGGGTTTGTGTTGAATCGAACCCAAACTACAACAAGTTGTCAAAGCACTAGGCCCATGCTTGCCAAGCTGCACACCTTTTCGCTCTTGGGTATAGATGCCTTGCCGGTCGAGGTGGAGGTCGATGTTTCGCCCGGTGCGCTGCCGAAAACAGTGCTCGTGGGGCTGCCCGACCAAGCGGTGAAGGAAAGTTTGCACCGGATCGAGCGGGCGATGGTCAACAGCGCGTTCGTGCGGCCGGCCGATCGCGTGGTGATCAACCTGGCGCCGGCCGAGTTGCCCAAGAGCGCGGGATCCTTCGACCTGCCCATTGCCGTTGGCATCCTCGCGGGCAGCGGGCAATTCAAGAGCGAACTGCTCGATCAATACGCCATCGTCGGCGAACTCGCGCTCGATGGCACCACGCGCCCGGTGAAAGGCGCGCTCTCGATGGCCATGGCGGCGGGAAGTCGTGGAGCGTGCATCGAAGGCCGAGGGCCGGAAGGTGGCCTTGGCAGGTTGGAGGCTGGCAGTGAGGCGAATCGCTCGTCCCTTCGCGGTATCTTGGTGCCGAGCGCGAATGCCGCCGAGGCGGCCGTGGTGGAAGGGCTGGAGGTCATCGCCGTCGATAGCTTGACGCAGGCGATCGCGTTTCTCTCCGGCATGGTCGAGATCGCTCCCACCCCTTCGCGGCTAGACAAGTTGTTCGAAGAACTCTCGCACTACGACGAGGACTTCGCCGATGTGCGGGGCCAAGAGATGGCCAAACGCGCGGTCACGATCGCCGCGGCGGGCGGCCACAATCTGCTCATGGTGGGGCCGCCAGGCTCGGGAAAAACCATGCTCGCCAAGCGGGTGCCGACCGTCTTGCCTGTGTTGTCGGCCGAGGAATCGGTGGAAACCACTCGCATCTACAGCGCGGTGGGTCGGCTACCGGCAAATCAACCCCTGCTCGCGCGACGCCCGTTTCGCGCACCGCATCACACGATATCGAACGCGGGGTTGGTCGGCGGTGGTTCGACCCCAACACCGGGCGAAATCAGCCTCGCACACAACGGCGTTCTCTTTCTCGACGAGCTACCCGAGTTCAATCGGCAAACGCTCGAAGTGCTCCGCCAGCCGCTGGAAGATGGTCACGTCACGATCAGCCGCGCCCTCAATTCGACGACGTTCCCGGCGAATTTTGTTTTGATTGCCTCGCTCAACCCTTGCCCCTGCGGATACCGAAACGACCCGCGCCGCGATTGCCACTGCACGATCCCGCAGATCGAGCGGTACATGGCCAAAATTAGTGGCCCTCTCCTGGACCGTATTGATATCCACATCGAAGTGCCCGCCGTCCCCTTCAAGGAGTTGAGCGGTTCGACCACCGGCACTTCCAGCCAGATCATGCGCGACCACGTGATGGCCGCCCGGGCCATCCAGGGCGCAAGGTTTCTGAACTCGAAGACCCGCCAAAACGCCCAGATGACGACCCGCGAAATTCGGCAGTTCTGCCAACTCGATGACGCGGCCACCAACCTCCTCCGATCGAGCATCCAAGAGATGGGCCTCTCCGCTCGCGCCCACGACAAAATCCTCCGCGTCGCGCGCACGATCGCCGACCTCGACGGACGAAGCGATATTGCCACGGAACACGTCAGCGAGGCGGTCAATTACCGAATGCTCGACCGCCAGTTCTGGAGTTAGTGCTTTAGTCCACGATAATTGTGGACAAAGCACGAGGATGGCGGAAATCCAATTTACGTAACGGGTTTTCGTGACTTTCGTGTATTTCGTGGTTCTGAAATGTGCAATCGGCGAGGTCAGGTTCAATTACAAAATCAAACTCGCGCAAGAATGAGTAGTAGGAGTTAGCCGTGAGAGATCGACGCTTTGTGGCTGTTCACCGAGGCGGTCCGTTGGATAAGGAAAGCCATGCTTGGCTGGCTCGTTGGGCCGCAGACTGTGCGGAAAAAGTGCTGCCTCTTTTCGTTCGAAACAACGTCGATGACGACCGTCCGGCCCAGGCCTTGGCGATTCTTCGAGCGTGGGCGAATGGAGAAGTCAAAACAGGCAAGGCAATGAAAGCGTCGCTTGCCGCCCATGCCGCCGCTCGCGAGGCAACGGACAAGGCGGCTATTGCCGCGGCTCGAGCCGCCGGTCAAGCAGCCGCGACTGCTCATGCGGCAGACCATAGCATGGGAGCACTGTTGTATGCCGTGAAGGCACTTAAGGCTGCCGGACTTGAATCGGATTCAGAATTGAATTCGCGCTTCGACCAACTTCCAGACCACCTCCGAGAGCCAGTCGAGTCGGGAGTCCTCGCGCGCCTCGCCAAACGCGC
>JADZFK010000114.1 GCA_020849945.1 Pirellulales bacterium
CAACTGAAACACACGCTGCCCATCCATTCCTTGCCTCCGTGTGTTGTTTCAGGTCCTTGACCAACAACACCTTAAACCCACGCGGAGGCACTTTTGTTCCGCTGTTCTTGAATAATCCGGGCTAGGAGGCCGCCGCTAACTCGAATTAACGTTTGGTCACTAGCACACGGAACGGAGCGATTTGCTATCACTTTGCCCGAAGGCCCGCCTTGACGGCATGCGGGCAACCGTTATACTCGGCCCACTTTTCTACCTATTCTCGGGCCTCCTCTTATCTTGCCGACGGCCGGCGCACCGCTTCGTTTCGGGCACGTGGCTTGGCGGTCACCGGGCTGTTCCTGGCTCCTCTCCGTGGGCGATTTCGATGCAACGTCTCTTCTGCGCGCTCATAATGCCATTGGCCATCTTAATTGCATGGCTGGTCGTAGGTGCTGCCGTACAAGCTTGGTCGGCCGAGCTTGTAACGTGGACCCATACTCGCCAGGTTGGGCCGTTCGTTATTCAGGCCAATTTCGACCTGGCGAAGTACGACAAGCTGTTCAGCGAACTGCCCGATCTCCAACGAGAACTGGTGCGAACACTCGGAATTCGGCCCGCCAGTTCGGCAATTGATGTGTATCTCTTCTCCGCGGAAGAGCAATTTCGCGAGTATACGGAACACTATTTCCCCAATGTTCCCTTCCGACCGGCGTTGTACGTGCGAGAGAACGGCCAGCCGGGAGTGTACACGTACCTGAAGCCCGATTTAGACATCGATTTGCGACACGAATGCACGCACGCCTTGCTGCATGCCTCGCTAGCAGACGTGCCGCTATGGCTGGATGAGGGACTGGCCAAGTACTTCGAAATGCCCGCGGCCCAACGGGCATTCGATCATCCCTACTTCGACGATGCAAAATGGAAATGGAGCCTGCGCCTGGGGATGGTGCGATCCATCGAATCGCTGGAGCAACGCACAGAGCTGGCCGATATGGATGCGTCCGACTATCGCTATTCGTGGGCCTGGGTCCACTTCATGCTCCACGGCCCCGAGGCAGCCCATCGAGAACTGGTGCATTATTTGGCAGGCCGCGAATCGGTATCTTCTTCGGCGAAGTTATCGAGCCAAGTGGCGAACGCAGTCCCCAACGCTAGCGAGAAACTAGCTCAGCATTTCAAACATTGGCAGAAGTAAGCGGCGAACCGCGAAAGACGAGGCGCGAGGGGGTGGTGTTTAGCCGCGACGCACAGCGGAGCGCGGTATGATCTTGCAAGCCGACATCGTAAGCGTTTTTGCGAGAGTAGGACTGGAGAGGATTTGCATTCTTTGCCGATACCGGTTGCATGGCTTGCAGATGCTCCGAGACGGCGGCAAGTCAGGCGACATCGACTTCGAGGCGGGGAGAGCCGACAACTCGAGTTGCTTTCGGGACCGAATGCCCTGCTAGCATTGCTTCGGCCTCATCCTGAAGTTCCGCTGAAACTATTTCAGCGAGCAACCAAACTTAGCAATACGGCCCCGCGGCCGGCCTGTCGATTCGGCGATTGCCGTTGCCGGAAGACAGCCATACCGCCGGGCCGCTGCTTTGCGCGGTGAGGTCATTGCCCGCCGGGAAGCACCCGTTATTTCATCGGATTCGATGCATTCTGTACGGCGATTATCCGATGTTCTACCAAGGCTGTTCGGACTAGCCTGGGATTCCCATCTCCGAAACACAGAGAGTTCAAGGAAGAACTAATTCTTTGGTAGCTACGCAGCGAATGACGCATGCGCTCGTTGAACGGCGAGGCAGAGCCTCGCGTTGCGTCGCTGTTCGTTCCGAGTGATACAATCCGCCAGGCTTGATTTGCTTTGTGGTTTGTGTGCTTCGAGGATTGTTCGTGAGAAACCGGCTTGAGTTCGTAATCCGCCTGCCCCGCCAAGTATCCCGCCTCACAATGCCCGCCTAACCGGAGACCCGCCGTGGCCGCCGCCAGTTGGTTACGTTACGCCTATCTTGCTCATGGTGCCCGCCCGAGAAGCAATCGCGCATTGTACCGCATGGTGAAGCGCGAGCGAATCTACAGAATCGTAGAGATTGGCATCACCGATCTTGGACGTTCGCGGTCACTCATCGAAGTGGCCCAACGCTACACCAACGACAAGAAGGTCATGTACACGGGTTTCGACATGTTTGAAGCCCGATCCGAGAAGCTCCGGCCGCTTGTTCTGAAGGATACCTACTGCGAACTGCGGGCAACCGAGGCGACGATCCGCCTGGTGCCGGGGGTGCCGCGGATGTCGCTTGCCTCGGCAGCGAATGCTCATCCGAATACCGGCCTCCTGTTGATTGGCCCCGACATCGCGGACGACGACCTGCGGGGCGGTTGGTTCTATGTCCCCCGCATGTTGTACGAACGTTCGATCGTACTCCGCGAGCAGCGCGAGGCAGACGGCCAAATGACCTTCGCGCCCATCGACCGATCGATGATATCGGAATTGGCGGCACGGGAAGCGGTCCGTCGCGCGGCGTGAAGCCAGGCTTCGCCCGAAATGGGTGGCCTACTCCCTATGCAAGGCCGTACGGCCGTTCGCAGTTGCGCGAGTATCGTGGCACAGACTTCAGTCCGAGGTAACCACAGACTATCGCGAGCTTCGCAACAAATCTGCTGAAAGTGCGATCGTCACTGCTTGGAGTGACCATGCACTTCGAGGCAGCGATGCAATGCCCATGCAAAGCCATAAGCAAGACGCACACAGGCCGAGGCCTTCTCAGATTCCTCCGCCGACTGCGGCACAGCCGTTTCAGGCCATGAAGCCTAACAGTTCCTGTTTCGGCTCGTAACTCTCGAACATTTTGCGTGAGAGGCCATCGTAGCCGAATACCCCTTTAAGCAACTCGGCAAAAACAATGCGGAAGTCGGTCAGGACGGGGAGGTCGCGCCGCTGGTAGAGTTTGGATTCTTCCAGGCCCAACCACTCTCCGTACGTTTTTCGGCCATTCAAGCTGCCGCCAACGACCAACATGAGTCCGCCATGGCCGTGGTCGGTTCCCTGGTTGTTGTTCTCGCGGACGGTTCGGCCGAATTCGCTCATGACGAGGATGGTCGTCTTGCGCATCATTGCGGGGCCAAGGTCGGCGACAAAGGCCCCGAGGGTGCCGCTCACATCGGACAAACGTTTTCCCAATTGGCCATCAAGCGGGCCGACGTTGATGTGATGATCCCAGCCGCCGTAATCGACCGCCGCGATTTCCAAACCGCACTGAGACTTGATCAGCTTGGCAACATCGCGCATCTGATCGCCGAATTGGCCTCGCGGGTACTCGACCGGGACCGGCGATGGTTGCTCCAAGATTCGCGTGAGTTCCCAAAGCTGTTCGATGGTGCGCGCGCCGAATTCCTCGACGGCCTGCTTTGTGCCCAGCCCCATGCCCTGGTTGCTCTGACGAGCGGGCCGATCGGCCATTTCGGCGGAATATAACTGCGAATACAGGGCCAGGGCATGGTCTGCCTTTTGTTGCGGTTTCGCCAGCACGGGGTAATCGCCGCGAAGTGCGCGTGGCAATAGAGGCTGCATCGAGACGGCACGCAGGTTCGGGTCATTACTGCTGCGCGTAGTCTGCAAATAACGATTCAGCCAACCGGTGGCAACCTGCCTCATGCCCGGGGCACCCCGTTCCATGAAATCCTGGGCGTCGAAATGGCTCCTCGTGGGATGGGGCGAACCCACGTTGATGATCGGAATGCACATTCCTTGGTTGTAAAGCTCATGCAGAGCTCGCATGTTCGGATTGAACCCGAAAGTGCTATCGAGGTGCAGCACGGCCTTGTCACCAGCATCGGGGGCGGCCAAGGCAATTGCCGGGCGGTAGCGGGCGTAGTCGTTGTCTGCGTAGGGAACCAGCGTACTCAGGGCGTCGAGCCCGCCCCGCAAAAAAACGGCAACTAACGCGGGGCTCGCTTGCGGTTTCCGCGGCGCTGCTAAAGCATCGCGCATCAACACGCCCCCCGAGTTCACGACTGCGGCCGAGGCCGCCCCACCTACCACCTGAAGTACTTCACGCCGTGAAAAATTCATAAACATTGTCTCCTGTTCGCGTTGCCAACCGCGGCCCTAATACGCAACCGCTACTGTTGCTGAAACGCGGGGGAACCAAGCACATAAGCCGTCAGGATGCGCGGGTCGTTTGTGAACAGCAGCGCCTCTTCCAGCTTTCGATCCCTCACGCCCGGCAACAGCAGCTTCATCACCATGCGGGCGCGCTGGTTTGCGGGACTATCCAACACCGGTTGAACGAAATGTTCTCCACCCGAAACGCCTTCGAGACGACCGCTCACCATTTGTATGGAAAAATTCCAGCGGTACACCATGACGCCTGGGTCCAACCAGGCTTCCCGTTGATCGGAATAGCCAGTCGGTTCCAAACACTCGTAGATGGGCTGCCCCATCAGGGCGATCTGACGAAGTGTCCGCTGCGGGGATTCGATGTCGGCCGCCACCGACCGCAAGGCGCTCACGGTAAACTCGATGGGGGTCTTCACCTTCGCTCGAAAATTGGCGGCATTGGTAAACTGGGGGCTTAAGATAATCGCCCGATACACGGCCGGCAGATCACCATTCGATTCGCGGAATACGCCCGCCACGTAGTCCACCAACTCCTCGGAGGGGTGATCGTTTACCAAGTATCGGCACAGCTTTGTGGAGATGAACTTGGCCGTGTTCGGATGCCGGGCCAGCCGCTGAATTGTTGCCTCGCCAGCGGCCTCGTCGCGATTCTCCACCTTTTCGCCCAACAGCGTCACCGGCGTCGAATCGTGCGCCCTGCTATTGAAGAACTGGCGATACTCACCGTCGCGCCATCCGCACGTCCAGCCCGTCAGTACCCGCGCCAACGCAATCACGTCGTCCTGCGTGTAGCCGTTGTCTACGCCGAGCGTGTGCAGTTCCATCAGTTCGCGGGCATAGTTTTCGTTGAGGCCATTCTTGTTCGAAACGTGATTGTCAAGATACACGAGCATCGCCGGATGCCGGGCCGTGGCCAGCAAGAAGTCGTCGAACTTGCCGAAGGCGTGTTGGCGAAGCACATGCTCCTCATAATGCGTCGCCAGGAACGGAACCTTGTTTACATCGACGTTGAAGTGGTTCCGCCAAAAATCGACGATCACTTCCTGAAACTGGCGTTCGCTGTACACCGCGCGGAGCAGAACCGCCGATTTCAACTCGCTCTTGATCTGTTCCTTCGCCACCTGCTTGACGCCCTTGACATCCATCTCTTGCAGCTTCGAGATGTCTAGCAATAACGAGGGGCACTCACGCGCGATGCGGCTTGCAATCGCCTCGTCGTCAATCGTGGTTGGGTCGAGTTGCCGCTCCACCCACTTCTGCCACCCCAGGCGGTCAACTTCAGTGATCTGCCCGGGCCGCGGACCGAAGGCCAAACGCGTCAGCACATGCTGGGCCGACTGGCCTCGCGTTAGCGACCGAGAAGACCGTTCCGCCGCCCCCAGTGGCGTCGCGATCGCAGCAACACAAAGGCACAACATTAACAAATAACGGCACCGCTGCCTGGCACAGCGCCACATGCATTCGCTCGGCATAATCACCTCGACGCTAGAGCTCGTTCAGACAACTTCAGTTTATCGCGTAATCAAATCAAGTACAAATGTTGCAACCACGTCGTGGTGAGGAACTTGGAAATACTGAAATCGGTTAATCCAGGATGAGTAGGGAAGAAGCTTTGCGGAAAGCCTGACCCGCACCCCAACAAGTGGTCCCTTACCCATAACCCCGCAACACCGCGATCGGACCGATCTATTTTCGAAAATATATGAATGGGGCCTGGAATTGCGTGGTTCGCAATACGTGGTAGAGTCTGTGGCACGGACTTCAGTCCGTACCGATCACGGACTGAAGTCCGTGCCACGATATGCGTAACCAAGTCGCTAAAAGTCGCCGTCTTCCATCGGCAGCTTTTTATCGGTTTCCAGAGGGTTACCGGATACCCTCCAGTAAGTGTCTTCAAGGCCCCCGCATACAGGTCGGTGCCTCCCCGTTTTCTTTCCAATCTCCGTAGTCAATTCCGCGTGAATTTCGCTTGGCAGTTTGGGCAGGGCACCCTATAATCCGCCGCCAATTTTCACGCAGCGGAGCCTATTCGTGAACCCCGGCCTACGAACGATCAAGCTCGAATGCCAGCCCTTAGCAACGATGCCACGTGTGCGATTCGCACGGTCGGCAACGTGGCTGTTCGTGTTTGGCACACTCATGGGGTGCACGGCCGAGGCGCATCGCTACATCAAATTCCCCGACCTTGCCCACCCTGGTCCGGCGGCGGTTCAACGCGCCGATGCCATTCGGCACGACCCGTATCCGCTTAACGACGTGGGGCCGGAGGTGGTGGGTGGTCGGCCGCTCGCGTATCAGCAGCCCGTGAATGAAGTGGATCGGTCTAGGATGCCACCTCCTATCGCGGGGGTCGTGCAGCCCATACCGATACCGGGCACCGCGGTGCCCGCTCCCCCCGTGCTGAGTTCGCCGATAGCGGTTCAAGCGCCGCAACCGGGCATGCCCCTGGGAACCACCCCGCCGCCGGTTGTCACCACGCCGGTGCCGGCGATATCGCCGGGCGGTTATACCACTCCGGCGGTGGTGACTACTTCACCTGTCACCGCCCCCTTGCCCGCCAATCCGTTTGTTCCTGGCACGAACTCGGCACCGGGGGTTTTCCCATCGCAGCAGCGGGCACCGTACTGACGTTCTTGTCTGCCGACTTCATTGCCGGCCGATCTGTTTTCCAATCGCGTTGGACCTCCAGGTAGGTCCCGCGAGCCGAGCGGGACAGAGAAGCTCCAACTCGGTATCCACTCCGACGAACAGTGCCGTTCGGCTCGCGGCACCTACCTTGCATGGTTGCGGTGGTTTCACGTACGAGAGATGCGGATTAGAATGAGATTCATGCCCCATCCCAAGAATCGCAAGAATCGTCGTCGTTCTCCGTCAGCACCTGTGCCCAAACCGCAAGGAAAGCGGCCGTTTCGCGCGTCGCGAAAGCCAGAGGGGGCAGGGCAGGGGAGGGCCGAGGATTCCTCGCCCTGCGCGGGAGACCGGCTTCAAAAAGTGCTGGCCCTAGCGGGAATTGCCAGTCGTCGCGAGTGTGAATCGCTCATCCGCGAAGGGCGTGTGGAAGTGGATCGGCATGTCGTTACCGAGTTGGGAACGCGAGTCGACCCGATCGGCCAAGAGATTCGGATCGATGGCGAGCCGCTTCCGCGGCCAAAGCTGGCGTACTTCGCGGTGAACAAGCCCGTGGGGGTGGTCTGCACGGCACGCGATCCGGCGGGGCGTCCCCGGGTTATCGACTTACTACCGCACAATGCACCGCGGGTGTTCTGCGTCGGCCGACTCGACATGACGAGTGAAGGGCTCATCCTGGTTACCAACGACGGTGCCCTGGCGAATGGCCTCACACACCCTCGGCATGGAGTGGAAAAAATTTACCATGTGCAAGTGGCCGGGCAAGTCGAACACGATGTCCTTGCTCAACTGCACAAAGGGATCCACTTGGCGGAGGGTTTCGCCCAGGTGAAGCGAGCGCGGATCAAGAGCCGGAGAAAGCGGTCCTCCGTTTTGGAGATGATTTTGGACGAGGGGCGGAATCGGGAGATTCGCCGCTTGTTGGCCCGCGTTGGCCACAAGGTGCAGCGTCTCAAGCGGATTGCCGTGGGGCCCGTGCGATTGGGTGAACTGCCGACCGGCGCGGTGCGTCCGCTTACCAACAAGGAAATCGAGGCGTTGCAGAAGGCAATCACCCGGGGCCCTCGTGAGGAACGCGATTCGCAAAAGACAAGTAAACCCCAACCCTCGGCGCAAGGAACTGGCTCTTCGAGGCAAACTGGGCACTCGAAGAAAGCCAAGCCTTCTGGGCGAGATGGTAAACCAGGCCGCGTCGTGATTCGCTGAGCAAGAACGGTATTCACAAACTAGGCGGATTTACTGGTCGTACTGGCCTAGGTGGTTTCACTTTGGTAGCCTAACCGTTCATTTTGAGGATAACACTTTGGCTGATTGTACTGTTGGTCCGGCGTATGTCCCGACTGCGCCCCACTATGCTGACGTGGCCGCTGCATTGCGAGTCCGCATTGTGGAGAACATTCGACTGGCGCGCGAAACCTACCGTGTGCGATTCGAGTGCCCCGAGATTGCGCGATTCATTGTGCCGGGGCAGTTCCTCATGTTGCGGCTGGCCGGGTTGAATGACCCGCTCTTGGGGCGGCCACTTGCTCTTTACGATACCGTGTTAGACTCTTCCGGCAGCCCGTGCGCAATCGATGTGGTGTATCTGACCCTTGGGAAGATGACACGGCGGCTGGCGCGATGTCGGCCCGGCGATGAGTTGGAAGTGTGGGGCCCACTGGGGAATGGGTTTCCCGGGGTGGCGGCCGAGCACTTGATCATGGTGGCGGGGGGCATCGGCCAGACACCTTTCCTCGCCCTTGGCCAAGAATACCTAGGCATGCGGCGATACGGCAGCCCCCCCCGAACCGTGCCGCGCGGCAACCACGCCACTTTGTGCTACGGGGTGCGTTCGGCCGACCTCCTCGCAGGGGTCGAGCATTTTCGCTCGGCCGGGTTCGACGTGCGGCTCAGCAGCGACGATGGCAGCGCGGGGCACCCCGGCTTGGTAACCGATACGCTTCAGCAAGTGCTTGGCGAATCGGGCGTCATCAATCGGCTCGTGGTTAGTTGTGGCCCCGAGCCTATGCTGAAGGCCGTATCGGGATTGTGCGAACACATGGGCGTGCCCTGCTTGGTTTCGCTCGAAACCCCGATGGCCTGCGGCGTCGGCATCTGCTTCAGTTGCGTCGCGCGAGTACGCCAGCCCAACGGCGGCTGGGACTACAAACGCACCTGTGTCGAAGGGCCTGTCTTCCGCTCACAAGAGATCGAGTGGTGATCTCTAGTCCGCATTTCTCACAATCAAAACCACGAAGGCACGGAGCCACGGAGAAAACCAGTAGCAAGTACCCCTACCACAATGAACGGCCGAAAAACCCTGTCTCGTAGCTACGGGCGGTTGACCTTGCTTCAAACGATCTCTTGGCTTGTACTCTGTGACCTCGGTGTGCTCCGTGGTGAGAAATCCGGGCTAGCCGCGGCCTGAAGCTCGGACGGTGCCGTGCTCGTTAGCCGCCGACGGAAGTCGCCGGTATTGCACCACGTGAAAACGCCGACCTTCGCTGGCGGATGCCAATCGTTCGGCAGCGTATTCCCGGGCGGTCTCAGTTACTTGCCTTTGAGCAGCTTGATCGCATGTGAAAGACGCGACTTTGTGCGGGCGGCCGTATTAGCATGAACGATATTGCCGGCCGCGGCTTGGTCGAGCTTCTTCACGAAAGTCTTATAGACCGCTTCACTTTCTTCCACCTTCTTGGCGGCGATCGACTCGCGAACCTTGCGGAGAAGGCTTCGCAAGGACGACTTCGTGGAACGGTTACGGGCGCGGCGGACGGCGTCCTGCCGCATGCGTTTCTTGGCGCTGGCAATATTGGGCATGGCAAAAGCTAAACGGGGAAGGGAAGGGGGGAAGCGGAATGGGGAAAAACGCTGCGTGGGTCGTTCGTTTGCGCCACGCCCCGGCGAGTTCCACCTTCCGACCAATCGTATTGAGGATCACTCACTATCGCGTAACGAGGCCAGTTTGTCTAGACGGTCTGCCACATCGCGGTAACCGAAATCGGCCGCCGCCAGTTGGGTCAGGTATTTTTCGGCTTTTTCCAGTTCGTGTAGCTCGGTAGCCAGTACGCCGGCCCGATAGAGGGCCAGTTTCTTGGTATCGGGCTGGAACTCGTCGCTTGCGGCGACCGAGGCCTCGTAACTGGCCAGTGCCAGCTTAAACTGGCGAATATGCTGAAAGGATTCGCCCAGATGAAGTTGTACCAGTGCCTTGTGGCGGGTGTCATCGCGGGCAGCTTGAAACGCTTGAATTGCCTCCTTGAACTTACCGACCTTCTTGCAGCGTAGGCCAAGCTCGTACTGCAACAACGCATTGCCGGGGTTGCGGGCGGCTCGGGCGGCGAAGACTTCGAGCTCGGCTTGGTTGGCCTGAGCGACCATTCGCTTAGCGAGGTCTTGGGCCTCGGCCGATTTATCCTTCTCGGCCCGGCGTTGCGCAATGGCAACTTGCTGTTGGGCGCGACGCAGATGGGCCTCTTCGAGCCGCTCGCGGATTTGAAGATCGCCGCCTCCCGAGGCAGCCAGTGCTCGAGTGAGAATCTCGGAAGCTTCGCGAAGCCGGTTCTCGGCGGTGAAGATATCGGCCAGCTCGAGGTAATTGGCGGTAGCCTCGGGCTGGCTTTCAATCGCGGCAAGCAGGTTCTTTTCCCGGGCGTCCTGATCGGCTTCTGCCTTTCCGCCGCCCGTGCTCGTTGGTATGGATGTGAATTCCCGGGAGCCCTTGTTGGCGGCGGCTTCCCAGCTACCCGAGCCCGAGCGTTCGCGGATTGAAGTTTCCAGTCCGGAAGTATCGATCGAGGCCCCGTGTAGAAGCTCTTGGTTGTACCCACCTTTTTGAATGGTCTTCTCGACGCTCAGCTTTGAGATGGCCTTGGCGGATTCTTCGTCGCCGGGTTTGGCCTGTTCAACACGTCGCCAACAACTGATCGCTTGATCGAACTGGCCGAGTCGTGTCAACGTTTCGGCCGCCTTGCGGTTCACCGTGACATCCTTGGGGGCGGCATCCAAAGCCCAACGCAAGGTATAGAGTTGGCATTCATCGCTGCCGATCTCGTAATAGGCCTCGGCCACATCGAGCAGCGTGCCGGTATCCCACGGGTTGGACTTCAGGGCTTCGCAGGCCGCGGTGAAGGCTTCTCGCCAAAGGCCCTTGCCGGCCGCTTTGTTGAGCGACATCCGCGAGGTCTTGATCCTTAACGCGGCGAACCGGGCACCCTTCTTATTGTTCCCGTACTTCTGGGCAAGGTTCCCCAAGAAGTTTTGCAGGTAGATGAGGTTGGCTGGGTCCTCGGTCAGGCATTGAGCCAGCAAGTCGTGGGCATAATCGTGGTCGTTTTTTTCGACCGAACGTTGGGCATGCTCGAACACCGCCTGTAAGCGCTGTCGAACGGCCGTCGACACGGGCGGCAATGCCGAACGATTCGACCGTGTTGGACGCGATTCAGCCATGCAAGTGCGGTTCAGTACGAATAAGACTCATGTCACGGCAAGACTCAGGCGTAAATATACAGCCTGGCCCTCTGGGCCGGGAAAAACGAGTACTAATAACACCGACGTGTTCGACTCAACTCTATTCTATCAAGGCGCTATCATCGCACAATCGGATGCGTTAACGTAAGTGGAAGAGGAAACAGTAGTTCGGCGGCAGTACGGCAACTTATTCGCGTGGCCAGAGGGATGAAGAAACCATTTGGCAAAGTTTTCTTGGTGGGAGCCGGGCCTGGTGATCCGGGGCTGCTCACCGTCCGGGGGGCCGAGTGCTTGCGACAGGCCGACGTGGTGGTTTACGACTACCTGGCCGCCCCCGAATTGCTCGGGCACGCGAAAGCCGGAGCGGAACTCGTTTGCGTGGGCCGGCACGGCCGGGGTCATGGCCGTCTTTTGACGCAAGTTGAGATCAACGCGGCACTTGTCGAGCACGCTTTGCGGGGACGGAAGGTCGTGCGTTTGAAAGGAGGCGATCCGGCATTATTCGCCCGGCTGGCCGAGGAACTGGCCTCGCTCGAAGCGGCGGAAGTGGAATACGAAATCATACCTGGCGTGACTGCGGCCTCGGCGGCAAGTAGTTATGCGGGCGTGCCACTCACCGATCGCCACGAAGCCTCGTGTGTTGCGTTTGTCACCGGTCGCGAACGAGCCGACAAGTGCCACGAGGCATCGTCGCTCGACTTCGCCGCGCTGGCGAAGTTTCCGGGGACACTTGTGTTCTACATGGGGATCACGACGGCAAACGATTGGAGCCGGGAACTCATGGCCAACGGGATGGCATCGCAAACGCCCGTGGCCATCGTGCGGCGGGCATCGCTGGCCGATCAAGAAACGGCCGTTACCACACTGGGTGAACTTCCCGAGTTGCTGCGGGCGCAAAAGATACGCCCCCCGGCGGTCATCATCGTTGGGAATGTCGTGCGCGAGCGCGCAGCGGCCAGTTGGTTCGCCTCGCTGCCACTGTTCGGCCGAACCGTGCTCGTGACGCGCCCCGAGCACCAGGCCGATTCGCTGGCCGCTCGACTACGCGAACTGGGGGCCAGAGTGCTTTTCCAACCGGCAATCGAAATCGCCCCGCCTGCCGATTGGTCGGCCGTCGATGCGGCGATCTCGCAACTCGATGAAGTGAATTGGCTGGTCTTCTCCAGCGCGAACGGCGTTCGGTTCTTTCTGAATCGGTTGATCGAACAAGGCGACGATGCTCGCCAACTTGGCGGCACAAGGCTGGCGGCCATCGGCCCCGCCACAGCCCTAGCACTCGCCGGCTACCACTTGAAAGCTGATGTGTACCCGTCCGAATATCGGGCCGAGGCATTGGCCGAGGCGTTGAAGCCGCACGTTGCGGGCCAGCGAGTGCTACTGGTTCGTGCGAGTCGCGGCCGTAAGGTGTTGGCCGAGGTGCTCTTGGCAACGGGTGCGCAAGTTGAGCAAGTTGTGGCCTACGAAAGTCGAGACGTTCTTGAGCCTGAGCCAGAGATCGTGGCCGCACTTATGGGCGGGCAGGTGGATTATGTGACCGTCACCAGCCCGGCCATCGCGCGTAGCTTGATTCGCATGTTGGGTGCCGCCTTGGAAAAAACGCAACTTGTAGCCATCAGCCCACTGACTGCGGAGGCACTTGCAGAGCAGGGAACTCTAGCCGCCTGTGTTGCGGAAGTCTTCACGAGCGAAGGCGTGGTGGCGGCAATTCTGGGGCTGGCTGCTTCCATCTCAGGGCAGGTGAAGGTTTCGGGTTCCCGGCCAACCAACGCGTAACGAGCTCTCGTGGAAGCGAATTCGTGGAGCGAGCGCGTGGTCGGAGAAACTTTTTGGGTGAGGCAAGGAGTTCGGGCTGGGGCCTTGTTCGCTTCCGTTCCGTTTGTGCGGGGAAACGTCTGACGTTTGATGATTTGTGGCACAACGTCCGATGCTGGTAATAGGCCCTGAGAAAGGACCGACTGCATCGGTTGCCAGTGAACTGCGAGCGTTGGCAACGATGCGGTAAACCGAGCCAAGAAGGTTCGGCCCACCCCTGGCAAGGATGTATTCCCACCACTTGCCTGCCACACCCACCCCTGCTCGCGCACGATGGGGAGCCTGAGATGTCTAGTGAATTTTCCGCTGCAAGCCCGAAGGTTCGAGCCACGTTGTACTTGCCGCAGGATTTGCTGGAGGAGGCCCGCGACGCGACCGTCCATTTGGGCGGATTTCCGTTGCGGCTGACGCTCACCAAATTTGCCGAGCGGGCCTTTCGCGCCGAATTGCAGCGGCTCAAAGATTCGTTCAACGCCGGCTGCGACTTTCCGCCGAGAGACGAGGATTTGAAGGGTGGCCGGCCTATCGCAGCGTAGTGAACAGGAGACCCCCATGTTCCGCGAACCAAAACGTACCCGAGTTGTTCCCTCTGTAAAACTGTTCCCCCGCCTTGTGAATTCAAACCCGGCAACGAGCCAACGCGATGCCGAGGCCTCCAAGGTCAGAACTCGGCTGCTGGAAATGATACTCGACAACGAGCGCGATCGCCGCGGCGATTGGCGTCCAACGGCCGGGTGACGAACGCCCCACATCGCACCCCGCACCACCAGATATGGCAGCGAGGCGGTCCTTTCGCACCGCAGAGGCTCCCTGGTGAGGCATCCGGGTCAAGAACTACGCCATGCAACGCCACGCCCGAATTTCGATGGTCGTCGTTTGCGTGGCGTTTTCGTTTTTCAATTCACAACGCCTGAAGGGAAGTGCGGATTCGCTACGCACAGATTCCCTACGAGTCGCCGATTGGTCCTTTCTGTTTGGTGGCAGGCATCGCGCTTTGTACGAATCCTCGCCGGGCGAGGTAACGCCGCACCCGGCGGTGGCGAGGATCATCGTGCCCGAGGCCGATTCGACCGCCTACGGTAGTGGCACGCTCGTCGGCGTGCGCGAGGACCGTGGCCTGGTCGTGACGAACTGGCACGTGGTTCGCGATGCAACAGGGTTGGTCGAAATCGTATTCCCCGATGGCTTCCGCTCGAACGCCCGACCGCTCAAAGTGGATCAAGATTGGGACCTTGCCGCCCTGGTCGTGTGGAAGCCGAACGCCGAGCCTGTGAAGATAGCCTCGCAGCCGCCCCGCCCGGGCGACCTGCTGACGATCCACGGTTACGGGCGGGGCCAGTATCGCATCGCGACAGGTCGATGCACGACCTACTACGCGCCCCAGCCGAACTTTCCACACGAGATGGTCGAGCTCGACGCCGAGGCAAGGCAAGGCGATTCGGGCGGCCCGATCTTCAACCAAGCTGGCGAATTGGCCGGCGTTTTGTTCGGGGCAGGGCAGGGCACCACCATGGGCAGTTTCGCCCCACGGGTCCGCCATTTCCTAGCCGCCATCGCTCCCGACCTGGACCAACCCCATCCGCCGAATCCACGGGCACAACTTACACAAGCCATCGCGGCCACGCATCCGGTGAGCATTTCCAACGTTGCCGCCACGATCGAGAACGAATCGGTAAGAGCTAGGGCCGAGTATCCCAGCTCGCCGTGGGTTCCGCCCAACGCCGTCACTGCCAGCGGAGCTTCACGATCGGCAGAAGCCAACACAGCGCCAGCCCAAGAATCTACCCCAGCCAAAAACAGTTGGTACGAATCGACTAAATCGGCTTTGGCAGTCGTCGGAATACTGGCAATCCTGCTGGGGGTTGTGAAAGTCGTGACTTAGCGCCGGCGATTCTCAGGCATATTATTTTGGCCCGACAATCGCCACCACTCGACATCGAGTATCAAACCTGCTGGACGGGTAGCCACAACTCGGCCGACAATCTTCGAAATGGCCTCATTCTGTTCGTCGAGCGACAGAAAGACAGCGACCCCAGAAAGAGCAACGATACACACAACCTGAAATCGAGCCGAACCCAACTTTAGATTCTTCGGCAGTTTTGAGATGTTGGGTTCATTCGTTTCGCTCGGAGAGTTTCGCCCGCAGGTCGGGAATAATGTCGCGGGGAACGAAGCGAGATAGTTCCTCATCGCCCGCCAACGGCGTGATCTGTTTAAGAAGCGAACTCGATACGTGCGAGAACTCTTCGTCTGCCATCAGGAAGACCGTCTCGATGCCGGCGTCGAGTTTGCGATTGGCCAAGGTCATTGTGAACTCGCTGTCCATGTCGGAAAGCGAACGCACGCCGCGGATAATGACCCGAGCGCCGCAATCGCGCACGAACTGAACGGCCAGGCCAGAGAACTGGCGAACTTCCACGTTGCCCAGCTTGCGCGTTACCCGTTCGACCAATTCGGCCCGTTCGTCGGCCGAGAAGAGCGGTTGCTTATCGATATTCGTGCCAATGCCGACGATGAGCGTATCCACCAACCGGCTGCTGCGCTCGATCACATTGAGATGCCCAAGCGTAATGGGATCGAACGAACCTGTGTAAATGGCACGGTGAGACATGGACTGGGGAAGTGCGTTGTGGTCTGAGACCAAGGTGAATAGCCGCCGACGGAAGTCGGCGGTTCGTCAGGTAACAAAATGCTGGGGCTGTCGTCGTGGGGATTACTTGGCGGCCGAACTCAGCGCGGCAACCAAACGATCGATATCCTCTTCATTGTTATAAGCATGGGGGCTGATTCGCAACCGGCCTGCTCGGCAACCAAGAATGATATCCTGTCGCATGAGGTGGCGCTTCAGCGCCATGGGATCTTGCCCGGACATTTCAAACGAAACGATACCCGAGCGTTGCTCTCCACCCCGATGATCTAAAGAGCGATCGGAGACGATCCGGGCACCGATCTTCGCCAGACGTTCGCAAGCAAGGTCGGTGTTTTCGAGCACGGCCGCCGATAGGTTCGCAGTACCCAGCCCCGCGAGGAGTCGGATGCTGGCTCCCATCGCCAAGATGCCGGCGTTGTTTTGGGTGCCCCCTTCGTACCGGGCTGCCGTGGGACGCAGGTTGAGTTCGATGTGGGTGTAATCTTGCCCAGGGTCGATGCTGTGCCACCCAGGGCCGATCGGCCGCAACCGGTCGAGGTGATTACGGCGAATATAGGCGATGCCGGCCCCTTCCGGGCCAAGCATCCATTTGTGGCTATCGGCCGCCAGGAAGTCGATGCCGAATTCGTCCACATCGATCGGGAACACACCGAGCGCTTGGATGCCGTCCAAGAACATCAGTGCTCCACACCGATGGGCGATCTCGGCAATGCGGGGCACATCGTGCCGATACCCCGTGGCAAAGCCGACCCAACTTACGGTGACAACCCGCGTGCGGTTGTCGCAGGCAGCAGCCAACTTTGCCAGGTCGGGCCGACCGCTCGGCTCCGTCGCAACCCTGCGAAGCTCTACGCCTCGACTCGCCAAGTTCATCCACGGGTAAACATTCGAGGGGAACTCGTCGGCAAACGTCACGACATTATCGCCCGGTTGCCAATCCAGCCCCTCGGCCACAATGCTGATGCCGCTGGTTGTATTTGAAACGAGGACAATTTCTTCGGCATGGGCACCGATGAGGCGGGCCGCATCGGCCCGCGCGGCCTCAACCTTCTTAACC
Source organism: Pirellulales bacterium (assembly GCA_020849945.1). Lineage (GTDB taxonomy): Bacteria > Planctomycetota > Planctomycetia > Pirellulales > Lacipirellulaceae > JABDGM01. The sequence goes on from JADZFK010000114.1 coordinate 16,684, forward strand.
CACTCACCCCACACGGGATTGCCGATTTCAACCGCCTCGCGCAGCCAAGCTTCGATCGCCTCGGCGGCCGGCCGGGGTAACGGCGACATTGCCGCATGGTCGAAGTACGCAAATTTTCGAGCAGCCGGCATGGCTGCCCGCAGGGTGGCACGAGTTTCGGCAACGGAGGTCATGGGCGGCCTTCCCAAGGGAAGGGGGAGAAGGTGAGGGAAATCTCGGATCGCGGGTTACTCTTGGAAACCGTATTCTAAACGTGATTGCAATCACTCGGAAGGTCCCCACAAGTTCGCATGGTAGAATGTAGTAATGACAAGCTCGACCAAAGTTTGCTGGGGTACGATGTCGCCTCGTGCTTCAACCCCATACGTTCGTTGCTGGTTCGTGGGGGCGATTGCATGCCTCACGGGTGCGGTGCTGTTCCACAGCGGGGCCTGTATCGCAACTGCCCAGTCGCCGCGTAACTGGCGTGTTTTGGCAGCCGCGATGGTTGATAAGGAGATCGTGGCAGCGGGCGTAAAAAACGAACGCGTGTTGCGAGCCATGCGCGATACGCCTCGTCACGAGTTTGTGATGGGCAATCAGCGCGAACGGGCGTATCTCGATATGGCGCTGCCGATTGGAAGTGGTCAAACGATTTCGCCGCCGTTTGTCGTGGCCTCGATGACCGAAGCGCTCGACCCGCAACCGGGCGACCGCGTGTTGGAGATCGGAACCGGCAGCGGTTATCAGGCGGCCGTGCTTAGCCCGCTCGTGCGCGAAGTGTACACCATCGAGATTGTCGATGAGCTTAGCCGCCGCGCAACGCGAGTGCTAAAACGATTGGATTACGACAACGTTCAAACTCGCTCGGGCGATGGTTACCAAGGCTGGCCCGAGGCGGCTCCCTTCGACAAAATCATCGTCACCTGCTCGCCTGAGGAAGTGCCCCGGCCACTTGTCCAGCAGCTTCGCGAAGGCGGACTGATCGTCGTGCCTGTCGGCGAACGCTATCAGCAAACGCTTTATCTGATGCGAAAGACGAAAGGCGAACTTAAAAAGGAAACACTGCGGGCCACGTTGTTTGTGCCCATGACGGGCGCCGCCGAAGATCAACGAAAGATCAAGCCCAACCCGGCCAAACCGGAGCTCGCCAACGGCGGGTTCGAGGAAACCCGAGCGAATAAAGAATCGCCCGAGGGCCTTGAAGCCGTAGGCTGGCACTATCAACGGCAACTCACGCTTTTGTCGGATGCAGCTCCGGAAGGCAAATACTACGCCTGTTTCCAAAATACCGAACCCGGGCGGGGGTGCCATGCCTTGCAGGGATTCGCGGTCGATGGTCGGCAAGTAGCGTGGTTGGAACTTGGCTTTCGCGTTCGCGGCAAGGCGATCCAAGCCGCGTCCGACCCAACCGAAAGGCCCCGCGTCGTCGTTACGTACTACGATGAACGTCGGGCAACCGTGGGCGAAGAATCGGTCGGCTCGTTCCTCGGAACGTTCGAGTGGCGTGAGGAAAAAGGGAGAATTCGCGTGCCGCTCAAAGCCCGCGAGGCGATCCTAAGGATCGGATTGCTGGGATCAACCGGCGAACTCATGCTCGACGACCTCAAGCTGCAAGCCGCACCCGCGACACGTGGGACGGACTTCAGTCCGTCACCTGCCTCGGACTGAAGTCCGTGCCACGAGACGTGGTCGAAATGCACAACCGACAAACAATAACTCCAGTGCTATCACGGAACCTGCACCCCGTGGAACTTTGCCGCAGGATGGATGAATTGCCGGAAATATAGTGGGATAGTCGTTTGAATACCGTCCGAATCAGCCCCGTTTGGCGGTTCGCCTGGCTCGGTACGGAAACGGGGGACTTTCCCGCGACCCTTGCTCCTAAAAGTGCCGGAGCGAGGGTTTTTCATTTCGATTGGTCTGGTCGTTGAGGCGGAGCCGTTGCTAGTATTCTGGGCCTCGAGATAGGTGGCTCAACTGGTGGTCGAATTTACATGGTCGGTGCTCCAACAAAACCAACTCCTCCCCCGGTGCCGCAGCCGCCCGCCAAGCCGCGCGCATCGGGGCCGCCCCGTGGCGATTCGCCAGGAAGACCTGGCGGAATCCCTGCCCTGTTCGTGCGGTGCTTGATCAGCTTGTGGATCGTCTGGCATTTTTCGGGCGTATTTCTGGCGGCGCTCTCCTTGGAAGGCGCCTCGCCCTTGGTTCAGAACGCGACTCAGCATCCGAAATCGCCCATGCAGTGGTATCTCGATGCGTCGTACATGAATCAAGGACGACCGTTGTTTGCCCCCATCGTCGGGCCGGCCCACGTCATTCGTTACGACTTGCTCGATGCGACCGGGCAAACGATCGAAAAGGGAGAGTTGCCCAGCCGCAAGTTGCATTGGCCACGATTGTTCTATCATCGCCACATGATGTTGGCCGACCAATCCGATTTTCCAGTCAGTCAACAAATGAGCGACTATTGGCAACGGAAGTACCTCGAGGCTTTTGGAAATCATCTGTTGGCAATCAACGAAAAGGCTCAAACCGTGCGACTCGAACGGCTCGCACACTGGCCCTTGCGGCAAAACCATGTTTTGGAAGGGAGAAAGCTCACCGACCCGGAGACCTACGAAGTCTTGATTCAACATACGGTTAGCCGCGCCGCGTTGCCTCCTTCCCTACCACCGAACCAATCGTTGTATTGGCAGAATAGCCCACCGAATACGGCGACGAGAAACCTGGGGATTCCTCGATGATGGCCGCATTGCGTAACTATCTCGCCGAATCCTGGAAGGCCTGGAATAGGTTCTGGTTCGCGCCGGCGAACCCGGCAACCCTCTCGGCGATTCGCGTCTTGGCTGGGGCGATGCTGCTCTACACCCACCTCGTGTGGTCGCTGGGGCTTACCGATTTCTTCGGGCCTAATGGCTGGTTGCCGCAACCGTTGATGTCAGAGTTCCGAATGACCAACGGCGACCCCGATGGCCCCGGCCCCGTAGCGGGCTTAGAGGGGCGTTTCATCTGGTCTCATTTCCATCACGTCGATTCTCCCAAGCTGATCTGGACCGTGCATGTCGTTGCTTTGGTGGTGTTCTTTTTGCTGACCATCGGGTTCTTCAGCCGCGCGATGGCCGTGCTGGCCTTTCTGTTTGCCGTTTCGTATGCGAATCGAATCACGCCGGGCGCGTACTTCGGGCTAGACAAAGTAAACTGCATGTTGGCCCTCTACCTGATGCTCGGGCCGTGCGGGGCACGATACTCGGTGGATCGCCTGTGGCGGCTGCATCGCGGCCACACCGAGATTTCCATCTCCTCGATGGCCAACCTGGCGATCCGGCTGATCCAGGTTCACGTGTGCATCATCTACCTCTTCTCCGCCATCGTGAAGCTTCGCGGTTCGCAATGGTTAGGCGGCGAGGCCGTTTGGATGGCGTTCGGTATGTACGAATCTCAATCGCTAGACATGACGTGGCTGGCCTCTTGGCCCCTCCTGCTCAACCTCCTGACATACCTCACCCTGTTCTGGGAACTCGCGTACTGCGCGCTCATTTGGCCGGCACTTTCGCGGCCGTGGATGCTCCTAATGGCTATTTTCGTGCATAGTGGCGTTGTGCTCGCCTTGGGCATGCCGACGTTCGGCCTCGCCATGCTCATCGGCAACCTGGCTTTCGTTTCGCCGGAAACGGTTCGGAAGGTCTTCGATCCGATTGCACGGCGAATCTCGCTGGCCGTGGTCGGCAAGGCAACAGGCGGGGCCACGGCATAGGCAAAGTTCGAAGGCAGGATAACCACCGACTTGTGATGAAATGCAAATACCAGTTAGCGGCGGCCGCGAGGCCGCTGTCTTAACCAGTTATTTCCACCACCTGTTTCCACCAAGTGAACCGATACCGATCGCCGACTTTCCAAACAATTACAGCCACTCCGAGAGGCTTCCCGAGCCTAGCCTGGATTTCTCACCACGGAGCACGCAGAGGTCACGGAGCACAAGCCAAGAGATCGTTTGAAGAAAGGTCGACCGCCCGTAACTACGAGACAGGGTGTTTCCACCGTTTATTGCGGTAGGAAACTTGCTACTGGTTTTCTCCGTGGCTCCGTGGTTTTGATTGTGAGAAATGCGGACTAGCATTGGATCGGCCCTGGTGAAGGCAGGGCCGTTGTCGGAAGTGTCGTCGGCAACTATACTTATAAACCGCGTAACCGCTCGACCGCCCGTCCACTGGTCTCGAACAAGGGCTGGGGCGAGGACCTTCGCAATCGATGGATTGTTTGGCGGCCGCTAGACAGTTTTCGGCAGCCCGTTTCACCGGTGTTTTTTGGGAGACAACTTCCGTGTTCGATTCGATCGCGATTGTGGGCGCCACCGGTGCCGTGGGCCAATTGATACGCACCATGCTCGAGCAGCGTGAATTTCCGCACCAGCGGATCACGTTCTTGGCCTCGGCCCGCAGCGCGGGCAGCACGATCGAATTCGCGGGTGAGAAACACACAGTTCAGGAGCTTAAGCCAGAGGCATTCGAGGGGATCGACCTTGCCATTGGGAGTACGCCCGACCCCGTGGCGAAGGATTTTGTGCCGTGGGCCGTCGAACGCGGCTGCGTAGTAGTCGATGAAAGTGGTTACTGGAGGATGGACCCGAAAGTGCCGCTCGTGATTCCCGAAGTGAACCCCGAGGCGGTTGAGGATCATCAAGGCGTCATCGCAAGCCCCAACTGCTCGACCACGCAAATGGTCGTGGCGCTCAAGCCGCTGCACGATGCGGGGCGCGTTCGGCGCGTTATCGTAAGCACCTATCAAGCCACCAGCGGCGCGGGGGTCGGCGGCCAGCGTGACCTCATCAACGGCAGCCGGGCCGCGCTAGAAAACAAAGAACACAAGTACGAAACATTCGCGCATCCGATTGCTTTCAACTTGATCCCGCAAATCGGCTCTCACAAACAAGCGGGCTACACCTCTGAGGAAATGAAGATGGTGTACGAAACGCATAAGATTCTGGGAGACGACACGATTCGCGTCTGCCCCACGTGTGTACGCGTGCCTGTTTCCAACTGCCATAGCGAAAGCATTTTGGTGGAAACCGAGAAGAAGATCACTGTGGACGAGGCCCGCGAACTGTTCTCGTCATTCCCGGGCATCAAGGTCATCGATGACGTTGCCAAGGGCCAGTATCCGAAACCAAGCGATTGCGATGGCGACGACGCCGTCTTCATCGGCAGAATCCGCGAGGACCTCTCGTGCGATCACGGCCTGACATTCTGGTGCGTTAGCGACAATCTCCGCAAAGGCGCGGCAACCAATGCCGTACAAATTGCCGAACTGCTGGTGAAAAAGGCGTTGGTCGTTAGTCGTTAGTTCGTGGGTGGCGCGCGTCCCGTGGCACGGACTTTAGTCCGTGATAGATATCAACAGAAACGGTTGACAGTCTGTGCTACCGTGTCTGTAAGCGCGCGTTCCAGATCCATCGGTAACTGGCTCATTGTGCGAAGTCTTTGTCGTAAGATGTATCGATCGGTCCTACTCTCTGTGGACCTGGAGACCGCATCATCAGGTTGAAGGGCCTTGCTACGACGGCTTCATCCCGCGTCTCCCGTCGGTCTGTCGAATCTCAGCCTTTTTAAGCTGCGAGTTCTTGAGCCAGCCTAACCAACGCCATTTCCTTCTTTGGCCGCCGACCAGGATTCCTCGGGGTCCATGTGGCCGACCCCGCCTGCCACTCCAAACACTTTCCCCATAAGGCTTTGCGTCCACCAGGGCCCTGGGAATTTCGGAGTTTCTGAAGATTCTGTAAAAGTTCACCCCCCGTGTTCCTATATAGAGAGGGCGGAGTCACAACAGTCATGATCCTCGATTGTTGAAAACGAAGGGATAATAGTTGGACCCCACTCCATCGCAAATGTCGGCTGAAGAGCGGACGGCTCGATTCATGCGGCTCTACGCGCGCAGCGAGCGCCGAGTGTTTGCGTTCGTGTTGTCGCTGGTCGGAAATTTGGAAGATGCCAACGACATTATTCAAGAGGCGTGCGTTCGGCTGTGGGAGCAGTTCGACCAGTACGACCCCGAAAAAGATTTTGGAACCTGGGCATGCACGATCGCCTATTACCAGGTTCTCACCATGCGGAAGCAGCTTCGTTCAAGCAAGTTGAGGTTTGGCGAGGAGTTTTATCGGGCAGTGGCCGAAGAGGCCGAAAGGATGGCCGAGTCGATCGACGCTCGGCAAAGTGCGTTGTTAAGTTGCCTGGATCGCCTTGAGCCGCGGCAGCAAGAGTTACTGCGAAAGTGCTACTCAGGGCGAGGAACGGTGCAAGAAGTAGCCGTTCAGTTAGGTCGGTCGTTGGGGGCAACCTACTCGACCCTCTTCCGAATTCGTCGCCGATTGAGGGACTGTATCGAGCGAAACCTTGGTAAAGGGGCAGTATCGTGAAATCACCAATTCAGCCTGGCGATGAGTTTCTAGCCGAGTTGCATCGGTTGCTGATGGCTCGCGCCGAAAATGAAATGTCGCCCGAGGAAATCGAGCGATTGGAATCCTTGGTGGTAAGCAATGCCGAGGCCCGGAAGTTGTATGTTGAGTACATGCTCGATACATCGAGCCTTCACTGGTGGGCTGTAGGAGAGAATGAGTCATCTTGCCCCACTGAGGTGGCGCTTGCTTGTAATCTGCAAGTTCAATCTCCTGAATTGACCACGACCGGGAAGCCTGCCGTGATTCCACAAACGCCCTCGGCCACGCATGTTCGGTGGTTGGCAATTGCCTGTTTCCTGGGTGGGGTTCTGCTCACCTCGGCCCTGCTTGGCTTGTGGTTCGGGGGCGGGGGGCGTAGCGCGCAAGGCCAACTAGCGGAAGGTACAGGCCGCGGAGATCCGGCGCCTGCCGTTCTCGTTTCCGCCAATGGCTGCGCCTGGGCTGGGGAGAGATCGCCTTTTCTCAACAACTCTTGCAACAACGTCGAGTTGGGCGAGGAGGTTTCCTTATACGAAGGCATCGCCGAGTTTCGACTGACGAGCGGCGTTTCGTTGAGCGTCGAAGGCCCGGCGACCGTAGTGCTAACCTCTCCCCGGTCTCTTGATTTACGGCATGGCAAGTTGACCGTTTATGTTCCCTGGTCTGCGGAAAGTTTCCGCGTGAGCACCGGCTGCTCTCAAGTCGTACTTGCCGATGGAGAAATCGGCGTGCATTCCCTGGGCAACCAAGTTACCGTTCATGCATTTTCGGGCAACGCGCTACTCCGCCCCCTTCCGGCACAATCTCAGCCCAGTTATTCGGGCGGCAAAGTTGAAGATGCCGCGTGCAACTCGTTAGAGGCATTTGCGAGTGAAAGCCAGTTACCTGCCGGGGCCGAATTTGGTCCCGCCATGGTTCCGATGGGGCGAGCACTGCGACTCTCCTACGGCTCCGACTCGACCAAGGTCTTAGAATGGCGGCGCGCCCAAGAGACCGACTTCGCCTCGCGGCTCTCGATGGCTGGGTCGCTTCCCATCTCGGATGCCTATGTTGAGGCGGTAAAGAAATCGGGCCCGTTGGCCTACTGGCGTTTTGAATCGCTCTCCCAGGGCATGGTGGCGAACGAGGTCGGTTCGAACCACAACCTCTCGATCGTAGGCAATGTTCAGCACGCCGGCACCCGTGAAAACTGGTCACTCGATCTGAGTAGGCCCGGCAATAACGGCTACTGCCTCTGTAAAGAGCCACTTCAATTCTCCGACTCGGGCGATTACACGATCGAGTTGTGGGCCAAGCCCAGTCATTTGCACCGCGCTGGCATGTTCGTGCTCATCGAGGAGATCGTCGACTACCATCGCAGAGACTCGCTGTCGCTCGAAACAGTGGCGGCGAACTTCTTGTGTGACGGGAAACAGTACTCCCAGCGTTTTCGCTACTTGCACAGCTCCGTCGGCGGCAGGCGAAGCGAGTATTCCACCAGCTGCATTGCCATGAAGCCTTATCAGCCTCGTCGCTGGCATCATGTGGTTGCGAAAAAAAATAATGACCAAATGCGGTTATACGTGGACGGCAGGATCGTCAGCAAGCAAACCAATCCCACGTCATTTCCTTCGCCAGTCTTTGCCGTGTTGGGCACTCGGTACCTCGAACGGCACGGCGGTAAGGAAGGTGATTTTGTGACTTTCGCGGGGCAACTGGATGAAGTCGCGGTCTACACCCGCGCGCTCGGCCATTCTGAAGTCATGGAGCATTACAAGAGCGTTGTTTGGGAACCTAGCCGAGGCTCCAGCCGGTTAAGCGTGGCTTCGGCTGTTATGCAATAGGAGGTTCCAGCCAGGCGTGGACGAACGGTGATCGCACTCCACGCCCCTGGGCTATTTGTGTTTGTGTGCATTTTGTTTCTGGGTGTCCACTTTTCTAAAGGAGACTAATGAAGATGAGAATGACTATTCTTGGTTTTTCCGCGGCCTTGGCCGTGGCTACTTCTGCGATGCTGGGCTTTTGTCCACGCGCTGCAAATGCCGCGTTTATTACGACCGGCACCTACGATGAAACAACCAATCAAGGGAACAACGTCGATACCGAGGCGGATGACAACAACATCTCGCTGGCCGATTTCAAGACGCTCATCGCCGATGCGTTTGTCAACGATCTGGGCGGCGTCGTCGACTTTGATACGACCGAATCGGGGACGACCGGTTTGGGCGGTGCCGATACAGGCAGTGGGTCCAGTTCGGGTGGTTCCAATGTGATGAATGCCGTTTATGGCACGTCGCAGTCAAATGACATGGTCATCACTCGCTTGCACCGCGAAGGTGGATCGACAACCAACAATTTTAAGGTAGCCGCCAGCGCCAGCGGCTTCGAGTCCATCTCCGGTGCCAGTGCCGCGGATGCCGATCAGAAATACTTGTACTCCACCGGCTCCGGCAGCTATGGCTTTCGACTGACGTTCAGCCAGCCGATTTGGGCCTTCGGCATCACGTTTTTGTCGCGCGTTTCGGACTCAGTCGATATGCAAGTCGGCCTCAGCGATGGCTCTGTGATCGATTTCACCGACGAAACGATCGATGCTTCCGTTGGTACGGATGATACGTTCTTTGGGTACCGCGAAACGGCCGGCAGGACAATTAGTTACATCCGCTTGGCAAGCAACAACGACGGTACCTATGGCCGCTACGACGACTTGGCGTTCATCGTAGTTCCCGAGCCTGCTTCTGTTGGTTCGTTCCTGCTCATGGGCCTTGGCGGATGCCTTGCGGTAAGGCGTCGCCTGGCGATTGGCACCTAACCGCCTGTGTACAAAAATATAGCCCGGCCATTTTGGCCGGGGAAATGAACGACTGAAGGGAATGACCAGACTTCACGTACCATTTTCCGACCCAGAACGGGTCGGCTAAATGCTTTCGTTATAGAACCCTTTTTTCAATGTTCTGAACTGTTGCTTGTTGCCTGCCTGCCTCGCAAAGCTGCCTCTTTGGGGGCGGCAGGCTCGAGCAGCTCATCACTAACCCAAGGAGTTCGGTACCGAAATCGTCAGCCCCCGGCTCTGCCGGGGGCTGGGTTTTGATTCCCGGACAGCCTCAACGATTTTAAGAATCCCGCTTGGAGATCAACGATCATGATTCTGGAACATGGGAAGCGTGTCCGCATAGTTGCAGCGGCTGCGGTTCTCGCGGCCGTTGGCCTTATGGCCGACGCGGCCCGCGCCGCGTTCGTCACCACTGGCACTTACGATGAATCGACCAATCAAACGAACGACATCGATACCGAGGCGTTCAGCAATAACATCTCGCTGGCCGATTTCAAGACGCTCATCGCCGATGCGTTTGCCAACGATCTGGGCGGCGTCGTCGACTTCGATACGACCGAATCGGGCACCACCGGCCTCGGCGAGTCCGATGCTTCGACCACCGGGTCCAGGGCAATCGATTCGCAATTAAACCAGATGCATGCTGTTTATGGCGTGTCTGGGGCCAAAGGCATGGTCATCACACGCACCCATCGCGATAGCGACAACACCGTGGTTCCCCAAACATCAAATGACTTCCAGGTGGGCGTAAGCGTGGACGACACATTTGAATCCATCTCTGGCGCTAGCGCCGCAGATGCGGATCAAAAATACCTGTACTCCACCGGCACCGGCAGCTACGGTTTTCGGCTCTACTTCAGCCAGCCAATCACGGCCTTCGGCCTGACCGCGTTATCGCGGGGTGATAGCGCCAGCTTCGACATCGGTATGAAAGTCGTCCTCAACGACGACACAGAGATCATTTTCGACGACGAAACTATGGACGCCACCGCCGGAACGGACGACACCTTCTTTGGATACATCGCTCCATCTGGCATGACGATTAAATACGTCCGCTTGCAAGACAGCGGCATCGTAGTCAACGAGAAGACAATCGGCGTGGCTCGTTACGACGACCTGGCGTTCATCGTGGTGGACGGGCTTCCGGGCGATTTCAACGATGATGGCTTCGTCGATTCTGCCGACTACGTCACTTGGCGCAAGAATTATGGCGGCGACGAATCGGCCCTCAACGGCAACGGTGACGGATCGGGCACCATCGATGAGGGTGACTACGACGTGTGGCGAGGTGGCTTCGGCAATCCCCCAATCTCCGCCGGGGCAGGCTCCGCCCTAGGCTCGGCCCAGCAGGTCCCCGAACCTGCGTTCGGCTTTGGCGCGTTGGCCTTCTCGCTCATGGCTGCGAGGATGGCCCGCCGGAACCGCCGGAACTCCTGTGGATAGTTTTCCAAGCGTGATGGGGCAGCGGCAACCGGCCGGACAGCCTCGGTGACCACCCTCGCTGTCCGAGCCGTTGCCGTTATTTTGTTTGTTTGAAGGATTCGCAAGATGGAACCCACTGCAATTGAGCAGCAATCGGAAAAGTACGGCCTCGGAACGTGTTTAGAAACTGCTCCAACATCGCGCGCCGTAGGGGCCGCGAGCCGAGCGGCCCTTCCGAATGACGAAGCCCGAATGACGAATGACCGAATTTCGTCATTCGACATTCGTCATTCGAGAATTCGTCATTTTCGTCCGGTTCGGCTCGGCGGACTTACTGGCCGACATGCGTTCACACTTGTGGAACTGTTGGTCGTGATTGCAATCATCGGGATGTTAGTGGCGCTACTGTTGCCGGCGATCCAGGCGGCACGCGAAGCGGCGCGGCGAGCCGATTGTCAGAATCGCATTCGGCAACATGCGTTTGCGTGCATCAATTTTTCGGGGACGAAGCGGGTATTCCCCTCGGCGGTGGCCCGTTACACCAACGCAAGTTGGACCGCCCAGATATTGCCTTACGAGGAAGAAGAAGCGGTCTACAACCTCATTAATCCCAACTTGATGTGGACTGATTCTGCCCAACAGCAGGTGGTGAACACACCGTTGCCGAGCCTGCAGTGCCCGACGACCGGCGCAACACTTTTTTGTTCTCACGCGCTTCCAGATATCAATGTGGACGAATCGCCGCTTCGGGCCCATTACTTTGCCGTGATGGGGGCCAATGCGGGCTGCCCCAACAACGCAACGACCGAGCCGGCCAAGAGCTACACGATCGCCAACTGCAATCCTGTCGACGAGCGGATCGGCGGTTGGGCCACGAATGGTATCATCTACCCGCTGAGCGAAACAAGCTATCGGCAAATCACCGATGGCACCAGCAAGACCATGCTCATCGCCGAGGAGTCGTGGCGAGATTCTGGCCACTCGCGCGTTTGGATCGTCGGTCTCTCCGGCACAAGCGTCCAGATCAAAGGTCCCGATCAAATTCAGCACATTCGTTGGGTTTATAACGCCGAGAACGTTGCCTATTCGCTTCGCGAGGCCTCCCGCGGAGGACTGACGGGCTGGGCCTACCCGGCCAACGACACGAGCATCGGCAGCGAACACCCCGGCGGAGCGCACGCGGCCATGGCCGATGGCTCGGTTCGATTCCTCTCCAACGATGCGTCGCTCGATGGCGTGCTAAAACCACTTGCCAGTCGCCGGTCTGGAGATATCGAAGATGCCAACTGAGGACCGAAGCCCCACCAACCCAATGCGCCCAATGCGCAGTGCCTCGCCCTGTGTGCTTCGGTTTGCTTGGGTCGCCACGTGCGTTGCAATCACCGCTGTTGCCGGGTGTGGCCGCGGCGTTACGCTGTGCGAGGTTCGCGGGAAAGTGACGCTCGATGGCCAGCCACTGCCCACCGGCGTGGTCGTATCGTTCACCAAGGCCGGTAAAGGCGCATTTGGCATCATACAGCCCGATGGCACGTTCACTTTGGTAACCCGGGATAAAGGGAACGGCATACTGCCCGGCGTCCACCGGCTTGTGGTTAAGGCCTTCAAGGAAAAAGCCAACGCATCGCCTGAAGACGATGCCCACCGCCTAGTTCCCGCCCGATACATGAGCCCAGAGACCTCGGGATTCTCGGTAACGGCCACCCCCGGAAAATCCGAGTTCGTCATACTCGAGTTGCATGCTGAAATACTACCGGCTAGAAGCCGGTAGGTTCGAGGAATTCGTGAGCTACGGACTGAAGTCCTTCGCTCACGAAGGAGTGACCTGAAACTTGTCGTCACCATCGCTCGGCTCCGTACCTTCTTGGCCGCGGATGTACTCCGC
>JADZFK010000115.1 GCA_020849945.1 Pirellulales bacterium
ATTCGGCAACCCCAATTGGCAACAATCGATCGCCAAACGACTCGGCCTGCAATCCACCCTCCGCCCTCGCGGCCGACCCCGCAAAAACACCACCCCCTAAATCGAGCTGCGTCCCCTTTGATTTCTCCGATACGCTTTCGCCAGCAGCAGGTTGGCTTCGTTGCAGTTGAGGAATTCTTCGGTCGCGGGGTTGAATGTAAGTTGGCCTTGTGTTTGTATGGCGATGTTTGCCAGATGGGCCAGGGCCGAACTGCGGTGGGCGACTTCGGCCGGGGTGCAGGTCGTTGTTCGCTTGCGAACTGCATTCAAGAAGTCGTTCATGTGTTCGATGTAACCTCGTTGGCCGCGGAGTTCCTTGCCTTCGGTGGGGCCGGGCGTTGCCTTTGGCCCCAGGTAAACGTTGAAGAATCCGCGGCGCGAGAACACCATGTACCCTTCGGTGCCGTAGAACACGTTGCCGTTATCGGAGTGGTAGATGCCGTAGGGCATCGTCGAGTAGCTTTCGTAAACGATCGATCGGCCCTCGGGAAACTCGAAGGTTACGTTCATCGTGTCGGGGAATTCGCTGGCGTGGCCGGCGAGCATTTTGCTGCCTCGAGCCGTGATGCACTGTGGGTGCGTGGAGACGCCGAGCGCCCACGAGGCGAGGTCGAGGTCGTGTACGCCATCATCGCCGATATCGCCGTTCGAGTAATCGCGGAAGAGTCGCCACGTTTTGTGGAACCGACGCGGGTTGAAGGCATGTGCGGGCGCCGGGCCAAGCCAGCGGTCGTAATCGACTCCCGCCGGGGCCGTGCCATCGGGAACTGGTGAAACGATGGGCCGCGATTCGGCCGTCCACGCGCGGGCCATGCGAATCTCGCCAAGGATACCCTCTTTCAACAGTTGCCGAGCCTTCTCGGTGACGGGGCTACTGCGCATCTGGGTACCGTGCTGAACGACTCGGTCATACTTCTTCGCCGCCGCGATGATCTTCTGGCCTTCCTCAAACGTGTGCGACATCGGCTTTTCGATGTAAACATCTTTGCCGGCCTGCATGGCAGCCAGGGCGATTGGCACATGCCAGTGGTTGGGCGTTGCAATCACGCAAGCGTCGACGTTCTTATCGGCCAGCACCTCCTCGAAGTGTGCAGTGGTTTTTGGAGTCGCGCCGCGCGAGCGGGACAAAAGCTGCATGGTCTTTTCAATCTGCTGCGGGTCGACATCGCAAAGCCAAGCGAGCGATACTTCACCGCTCATGGGAGCCAGCCGCCGAACGTGCGTGCCCATGATCGAGCCGCAGCCGATGATTCCCAAGCTCACTTTGGCAGGTCGTTCGGCCCCGAACGCTTGTACGCCGCCCAGTGCGTGGGCCGAGACCAACACGGCAGCCGTGCTCGATGAGTGACGCAGAAACTCGCGGCGTGAAGTAGAATGGTTCACAAATCAATTCTCCAAGTGCTGTGAAAGTGATGCCGTGCAGTTCGTTTACGAGGACACACGCGGCAACCTGCCCCACTAAGTGATTGGCAGTCCGCAAGCTTCGAGCAACGCTTTTTGCACGGCGAAGTCGTGGTCGTAGGAGAACATTGGCTCGCTCTCGCCGCGAATGCTCCGGGCAAACTCCGCAGCTTCGTGGATGTACCTCGGTACTTTCGGCAGTTGAATTTCTTGGGTACCCGCCCGATACTTGCCCCGCGGTTGTGAAAGAACGAGGCGGGCCGTCGGTTTATCGAGCGGTTCGATGTGCAGTGTCCCTTCCGTGCCGCAAACCACGAAGTGGCGGCGACGTTGTCCTTCGACTTCGTCCGCACTCGATTTTACGGTTGCCAACGCGCGGGGGTAGGTGAAAACGGCCAGCATGTTGTCGGCCAACGAGTCGTCGAGCTTCGAGGCATGCTGAACAAACGGTGTGACGCGCTCCGGAGTCCCCATCAATCCGATGATCACGTCGATCACATGGCCTCCCAATTCGAAGAGCATGCCGCCGGAGTATGCGGCCAGCCGTCGCCGCGTTTCAGGCGTGTTTTTTTCGCTGATTAGGCCGTGAATCTCAAAGATATCACCGAGCCAGCCCTTGGCAACAAGACTGCGCAGCAGCACGACCCCGGGATTGTACCGATAGACGTAGCCCATCTGCACCCAGAGATGTTGCCGCTTGGCCGATGCCAATATGCGCTTGAAGTGGGGAAGCGATTCGCCTGCGGGTTTGTCGATATGAACATGTTTGCCAGCCGCTACGCAGGCCTCGGCCGCGTCGAGCAAGTTGCGCACTTGCGTTTCCACAAGAACGGCTTGCAGCCCCGGCAGGTTGAGAAGTTGCTCTTGCGACATCCACGGCAAGCCGCGGTAGGCGGGGTGAGCTTCCGCTTGGCGGCGCATCGCCTTATCGGGTTCCACGACGCCAACAACTTCAAATTCACTCGACTCGCGGTGCGTTAGCAATGTGCGAGCGGCGTGGGCATGGCCCGTGCCGATTTGCCCGACCTTGATTCGAGGCCGCGCCGCTTGCTTGCCATCCTCCGCCCGCAAACTACCTGGTGTTACCGAGACCGCCAAGGCACCGACCAACTGCTGCAAGGCTTCGCGACGGTTCCACGTTGGGTTCGACATGTGATGACACGGCGCGGCAAGGAAATGAAAACAATGCATGCGATGGAGTCGACCGCAGCGATTCTAGCCGTAAACCCAACAACAAGTGGGCAGACGACGAGGCGCGGCAAGGCTCTGTCTTACGGCCAGTTCATATTATACGAAGAAAACCACGGGTTGCATGCCCCGAGGGTTGCTGCAAAGTGTAGTAGAGAATACGCCATCATCGTGTCCGTTCCGCCAAACACATCTTCTTGCTGAGCCGCTGAGTCGTCAAGCTGCTGGCTTTCCAACCCAGGAGTCCAGCAATGGCGAAAGTTCAACGAGACCCGGCGAAAGAAGCGTATTGGCGAAA
>JADZFK010000116.1 GCA_020849945.1 Pirellulales bacterium
AAAAGGCGTGCATGACAAAGAACAGGCCCACGACGATGGTCACGGTCACGAGGGCCATCACCATCGCGACCACGACGCCCGCGTCGCGTCCCTCTACGCCAGCTACTCGACAACACCTCTCCAAGCCACCGTCCGCTCCGATGGCAAAAACGAATTCAAGTTCGTTGTCAAACACCCCAAGTGAACGAACTACGATTCATGAAGCCGCGACTCTTTCGTTCATTTCTTGAAAAAGACGAGTTCAAACGAGAACACCTTCTGGCTTCGGGAAGACCGGATTAACTATACTGGCTATGGGGTAACCTCCAGCAATACCCATCCCGGTAACGGAAACCCTTGCCGTGTATCGATCGTTGATAACCGCTCTCGTGCTCCTTCTGGCTCAGAGTGGCTGCAGTCGGCAGCCCCCAGATTCCCCGGCTCAATCTGTATTGGCTGAGCATGCGCACGCCCACTACCACGTTCACAGCGTAGATGCGGAACACGACCACACCCATCCCGATCATTTCACAGGTGGCCACGAACATCACCATACGCATCCTTCAACCCTCTCTTGTCGGTAAGTTATGATAGCGCTGAAACTGTCATTGAACGGACAACCACAGGTCATCACGCATGCTGGCAATGAACAGGCGGCAACACCCAACTTGTTAGTAGCCCAATCGGGCAATCGGCCGCGAGCACAAAGCTTATGCTCTATTCTCCCCCGCTACGCCTTGCCACGGGGCTTTAGCCTGGTCGAAGTGCTCGTCGTCATTGCCATCATTGGCATCCTAGTCGCACTGCTGCTGCCGGCAATTCAAGCCTCACGCGAGGCGGCCAGAAAGTCTTCCTGCAAGAACAACCTTCGGCAGGTCGCCATAGCGATGCACAATTTCGAATCGGCTCGTAAGCGCCTGCCTTCCGGCTATCAATATGCTCCCGGTCCGCAAGGCAATTCGCTTGGTTACTCGTGGACGGCATTGCTGTTACCTTTCATGGAACTGCAGAGCATGTACGACGCGTTCGATTTCAAGAAACCAATCTTCGACAACATCAACGCCGCAATTCGCGAACAACACATCCCATCGCTCCTGTGCCCAACAGATGTCTTGTCTGCAACGGGTTATGTTGAAATGGGTACCGAACGGTATGCGATGGCTTGCTATGTTGCCAACTTCGGCACTCCTGATCTCGATGACGATCAAGAACAGCAGCTCGCTCCATCAGGCCGGCCCTGGGGGCCATTCTATCGAAATAGCCGCACCAGGCTTCAAGAGATCACCGATGGCTTGGCCCACACCCTGATGGTCGGCGAACGGCAGAACGGCCCATTTCGTACTGCCGGTTCGCACGGTGTTCACATCGAATATGAAACGACCTGGGCCGGAGCCGTCCGCGACGTCGGTGATGCGAGCGACGATCACGGACACATGGTACTCTTCCAAACGGGCCACACCCCGAATCACGCCAACAGCGACGACCGCGACGTGTGTGCTTCTCACTCCGGCGAAGCCCTGTTTGCACTCTGCGATGGCTCCGTCCACTCGATCCGCGAGGATATCGACGAATCGCTTTATTTCGCACTCGGCACGATGAACGGTAGCGAAAACAGTTCCATCCCTTGACCAAGGGCGCACGAACAGGCGGTCTATTCGCTACAGCCCCACCCCTCGGCAATTTGGTTCCAACTCTCGAAAATTACTGGCAATAACTCGCTCTTTCCTAGGTCGGCAAGCCCTTGTTCGCGGGCTATTTTGCATGCCCGGCATGATACGCCCGTTTTCCGGACCTCTCCACTCTTGGGCAGTTTTTCTTGACCCATCCCAAGCGCCCATTTACTATGAAAGCTGCAGTTTTTGGCGATTTCCCACCGCTCGGGAACATGCTCGGCTTCCTCCCTTGGCCGGGCCAGAATCCATTGTAAGACGGTCGAACCCCACTCTCGCCAAGCGGGGGCACGCATTTCGTTTAACTCTCGCGCCACACCGCATGATTCTCTACGTCCTCATCGTCTTGATCCTCGCCTCATTCGTGTTCACCTTTTTGGGTACACGCGTTTGGCATTGGGGTTATGTTCTGCTTGTCGAAGCGGTCTTTCTGGCCACGCTTGGGTTCTTCGTGCTGGCCGCGGAAACGTTGCGGGTCAACGCGGTGCTTCGTAGCCAGGTCAATCGGCAAGAAACCGAACTCCTGCAACTGCAAGCCGATAACGATGCCCTGCACGCTGGCTCGGAGGACGCCGCGATCATGGCACGGCTTCGCAACGGCGAACCTGCCCTCAAGATTGCGGAGGAAGCCGAGTCGATGGCGAGCCTTGGAAGTTTGAATCACGAACTGATGATGATGACGCGGCGGCGCGGACGTGTTTGGCGTAATGTGACGCCGGCCGCGCCGATCAATCCGCAAACCGGTGCGATTCAGGTCAACATTGCTTCGCCCGCGCCAAGCGGGTTGGATAGCAACGGCACGGTTGTGTTTGTGTTTGAAGAAGGGGCGCCGCAACCGCCGGGAGAAAACGGAGCCTTGCGTGGGCCGCAGTATCTGGGCGAATTCACGGTTGCCCAGGTTTCTGGCCAGCAGGCGCAGCTTGTGCCGGTGAACCCCTTGCTGCCGAGCGATTACCAAACGCGTCGGCTTGCGGGGAGTCGTGGCCCCTGGGTGATGTACGAAACGATGCCGACCGATCGGCATGAGGTTTATGCCGCGTGGAATGACGAACAACTTCAACAGCTTCTTCCGAAGGCGACCGCCAACGAGTTTGTTCGGCACGGCAAGGAAGCCACCACGAGCGATGACCCGCACCGCAAGGTTCGCATTGGCGTCGATAATAAACCCCTGCTTCCCGACGATGCGGGTGAGGCAACCAAGGTCATCTACCAGCGCCGGCTCCGCGATTACGACACTGAGTTCAACGAACTGACGCGCCGCCGGATCCGCATGGTCGCCGAAATTGATGCCGTCAAGAAGGATATCGAGCAACTCACCGCCGCCATGGAAGTCGCTAATAAATTGGAGGCCTACCGCACCACGGAACGTCAGAAGCTAACGGCCGAGCTTGAGGGTATTAGAAAAGAGCGAGAAACGATCGAGCGCCACTTGGCCAAGCTCGAGGAAATGCTTGCCAAGGCCCGGCAATTGACGGCCGAAGCCCTGGCACGCAATCGCCAGATGGTCGCCGAGTTGGCCGCTCGCCAACTGGCCCAGCCTGCGGCCGATCGCGGCGCGAGCGCCGAAGCCGAATCGCCTGCCCCGCTTGCACTGGGCAGGTAGCGTGTGTCGCGCTCCGCTGGCGTGTTGCGGCTGAACGCGCATGCCGTTTGTCTTTACCGACCGTCGGGCACCGCACGATCGCCATCCCCTTCGCTGCCCACATTGCGTACAATGACGGCACTATGGGCTTCTACGATCGAGATTACAACCGCGGCGATTACGACCGGGCCCCAGGCTACCACCTGGGCAGTTCACTCTCGCTAACGACGAAACTGGTGTTCATCATGTTCGGGGTTTACCTCGTGCAGGTGCTTACGCCCCCCAACCCGCGCAATATGCTGGCTAGCCAGGGTTGGTTCACCGATCTTTTCACGCTGTACCCCGACGTGCTGAAGCACCCGCTCTACCTGTTTCAATTACTGACGTACGGGTTCCTTCACTCGCCAAACGATGCCACCCACATCATTTACAACATGTTTGGGTTTTGGTTCTTTGGGCGAGACGTTGAGTACCGTTACGGTCGTCGCGAGTATTTGGCCTTCTTCCTCGTGGCCATTGTCGCCGCGGGGCTGGTTTGGGTGCTCGGAGAATTTGCCGCGAATCATGGCTTCACCCATCTGCCAGGCATGTACGGTGCCTCGGGTGCCGTCTCGGCCATTGTGGTGCTCTTCGCACTGAACTTCCCCCATCGCATCATTTACCTGATGCTTTTTCTGCCCGCCCCTGCCTGGCTACTGGCCCTTATCTACGTGGGGTTCGATATTCTCGGTGCAATTCAGCGGATTGATAACATCGCTTACACGGCCCACCTGGGCGGCGCTCTGTTTGCGTTTATTTACTACAAGGCCCATTGGCGATTGCAGGGAATTCTTCCCACTCAGCAATTTTGGAAACGCTGGAAACCTTGGCGGCCAAAACCTCGGTTGCGAGTCCACCATGAGGATGATTCGGATCCGGCCGAGCCTTCCTTCGAGGCCCAGGTTGATACCGTCCTGAAGAAGATACAGGATCATGGCCGCGAAAGCCTGACTCGTTCCGAACTCCGTCTCCTTCAAAAGGCCAGCGAGGAATTTCAGAAGCAGAGGGGAAAGAAATGAAGAGAGGGGAAGAGGGGAGCAGTGGAGTAGAAACAATAGCTCGCTCGATTTCTCGGTGTTCAGGTTTTGTTTAGCGGCGGCTCGCTGGGGAGCGCTCCGCTGGCGCGCCGCGGCTAAAACCATTCTTCTAACTTATTCCTCCTTCCCCCCACTACCCCCATGATCATCGCCATAACTGGTTCGACGGGGCTTGTCGGTACGGCGCTTGCCGGTGCGTTCGAAGCGGCAGGGCACCTTGTTCGCCCGGTTGTTCGACGTGCTGCTCGAGCGGACGAGAACGAAATTCACTGGGATCCCGCCGCAGGCAAGATCGACGCGGCCGAGTTTGCCTCCGTCGATGCCGTCGTCCACTTGGCCG
>JADZFK010000117.1 GCA_020849945.1 Pirellulales bacterium
CGGCTTCGTTGCCAGCATTGCATTCTTAGTAGTTGGCGACTCTTTGCAGAATTGCTGGCTATCTTGGCAAACTTTGCCGATTAATCCGATTATCCGGATCGTAGCGGTTCTGCCAGCGCGTGCGCGCCCGCTATGTGGTTCGCAATCCCTCTCGATCTTCACGGCCCAAGAATAATGACTGCGTGCGAAATCAAACAACTTGTGGCAGGCGTGGCCAAGCGACTCGTTCTTGGCGCGATGGTCGTCGGTAATGTGGTGCCAACGGCGTGCGGACAATTTGCACAGCCAACGGCGGCCGAGGCAAACGATGCTCGCGTGGAAGCGTACGCGCTCAACGCGGCCACGCGCGGTATCCTCACCAAGTGGCAACAGCAAACGGCGGGCAGAACGGATGTTCGCGTTGCGATCGACGACCGGACATCTCAAGCGTTGGTATTCGCGCCGCCCGCCGTGCATGGCCAGATCCAACAAGAACTAGCCGCTCAGGTTCCGGCCTTTGCCTTGCAAGCGCCGACGGCAGGAGGTGCGGGTGCGACGACGAATCCTCCGGCGGCAGCCTCGCCCCCGGTGGGGCTTGCCGTGCCGGGAAATGCGGTGCTATTTCCGCTTCGCCAGCTTCAAGCAGCCGAGGTCCGCGCGAAGCTCGAAGGCCTTCTCTCGCGTTCGTTGCCGGCCACGGTCGATGCTTCGGGCGAATGGCAGAGTTTCGCGGTCGAGGCCGCGCCGGGCGCGGCGGTAACGATGAGCCTCAACCTGCGTTCAAACCAAATGCGATTGGACGGCGCGCCAACCCAAGTGGCCGCGTGGCGTTCGGTGATCGAAGCGCTCGATACGCCGGCCGCAACGCCGGATCGAGTCACGAAACTGGTGGCGACGAAACCGAATAGCAACGCCCGAGTTCGGCAAGCGCTCAGGGTGTTGCAGGCGGATAGCGCCACGCGCACCGCGGGGACGGGATCGTTGGTCACCACGCTCTTTCAAACGTCAGGCGCACAGCCCGGCACCGCGGCCGCGCAACCAGCGCCCGAGCAACCGGCGGCGCAACAACCAACCGCCGCGCCGGCGGGAGGCCAACCAAGCCCCACGGCAACGCCCGGCACACAGCCTGGCACGGCTCAACCGGGAACCGGCGCGCTCGCACCGGGTTCGGCAGAAGCGGCGATGGAAGCGGTGCGTATGGCGGAACAGTCGGGCGGGTTGATGGGCCCGGTGCAGGTGGAATTTGTCGAAGGTTTGGATGTCATCGTGCTCCGCGGCAGCGAGCGCGACGTCGAGCGCGTGATGGCCATCATCAAGCAGATCGAAGAGCTTAGCGTCGTGACGGTGCCAGATATTCAGATTCACGAGCTGAAGCATGTCGATAGCGTGCAGATGTCGGCGTTGCTCGAGCGGCTCTACCTGCAGGTGCTTGGTCCGCGGATTGGCACGGTGAGCATCACGCCGCTTGGCAAGCCGAATGCGTTGCTGCTTATCGGCCGGGCGGAAAACGTGAAGATGGCGATCGACTTGGTCAACCGGTTGGATCAGCCGGTGGTGCCGACCTCGCGATTTGAAGTGTTTCCGTTGAAGCACGCGACGGCCTCGGAAGTGAAAGAGTTGATTGACAGTTTCTTGGGTCAAGGGGCAGATATTGGCGAAGGGCAAACGCCGCCGACGACGGGTGGCGGCGCCAGCACGGCGAACCAAATTCCGACGCTGACGCCACGAGCGTTGGTGGTGGCCGACCCACGGACAAACTCGCTCGTGGTGAGCGCGAGCCCGCGAGATATCGCGGAGATTGCGGCGTTGGTGGCCCGCGTCGATACGCCGGGCGCGACGGCCGAGTTGAAGGTGTTCACGATCGTGAACGGCGATGCGACCTCGCTGATGGACATGTTGCGTTCGCTTTTTTCGACGCCGGACGAAAGCAGCAGCGGCGACTCTACGACCGGCAGCGCCCTGGGGCAGAACGGTCCGGTGCGAATGCAGTTCTCGGTGGATACGCGCACGAACAGCATCCTCGCGGTGGGCAGCCGCGAAGACCTGGCCGTCGTCGAGGCGATTTTGTTGCGGCTCGATGAAGGCGACCTGCGCGAGCGCAAAACGCTGGTCTTCAAATTGAATAACGCCTACGCCGAAAATGTTTCGCAGGCACTCAACAACTGGCTTCAAAGCGAGCGGCAAGTAGAGGATCAGCTGGAGATCACGACCAGTCCGTTCGAGCAGATCGAGCGTGAAGTGATCATCGTGCCCGAGTTGGCGACGAATAGCCTGATCGTCAGTGCGACTCCGCGATTCTTCGACGAGATCGTGCGGCTGATCAAGGACCTGGACGAGCGGCCGCCGATGGTGCTTGTGCAAGTGATGATCGCCGAGGTGAAGTTGAGCGACACCGATGAATTTGGCATCGAATTGGGGCTGCAAGATTCGCTTCTTTTCGATCGTTCCCTTGTGTCGGACGTGAATACGATTACCACGACGACCACATCGCAGTCGGCCGGCGGCGCGACCGTCACCACCGAACAGCAGAATATCATCAACGCCAACGGCCAACCGGGTTTCAATTTTAACAACCAGCCGTTGGGCAACAATCTCAGCACAGCGGCGCTCGCGGGCGCCAGCAACGTGGCTACGCAAGGGTTGTCGAGCTTTTCGCTCAACCGGGTCAATAGCGATCTGGGCTTCGGTGGTTTCGTGTTCTCGGCATCGAGCAATAGCTTGAGCGTGTTGTTGCGAGCCTTGCAGGAAAAGCGACGGATGGAAGTGTTGAGCCGGCCGCAACTTATGGCGTTGGATGGGCAACCTGGTTACGTGCAAGTGGGGCAGAACGTGCCGCGAATCGTGGCGACGAACATCGATACGTTGGGCGGACAAACGAACTCGATCACCTACGAAGCGGTGGGGCTCATCCTGCAGGTGGTACCACGGATCAGCCCCGATGGGCTTGTGGTGATGCAGATCACGGCGAACAAATCGGAGGTCGGCCCCGAGGCCGAGGGTATTCCCATCTCCGTCTCTAATAATGGCCAGGTGCTCCGCGCGCCGCGAATCGACATCACACAAGCGCTTACGACCGTGAGCGCGATCAGCGGCCAAACGGTGGTGTTGGGCGGGTTGCTGCAAACGCGCAAGTTCGATGTCCATCGCCGGGTGCCGCTTCTGGCGGATATCCCGCTGCTTGGCGATTTGTTCCGTTACGACAGCAGTTCTTCCGAGCGCCGTGAGTTGCTCATAATCCTTACGCCGCAGATCATCTACAGCAAGATGGACGCGGATTTGGTGAAGCAGATCGAGTCGTCGCGGATGAGTTACATACTGTCCGACGTTGTCGCCCTGCACGGTGAGGCGGGCTTGCGTAGCCGTTGCGATGAGTGGTGCGAGGGCGAAATTGAATCGGTCTACCCGAATATGGTACCGGCTGATGGCATGTTGCCGCTATCGCCCGATGGCGCGGCCGGAGGTTTTGAAACAAGCACCACGACGGGCAGCGCCGCGCCCGTGTTGATGGTGCCAGGAGGCGCCCAGCCCGCCCAGGCCACGGGGGTTACGACGCAAGAACCACGGCAGTCGCCGGAGAGCGCGCGTGTTGTAAACGCGCAGGCGAGCGCGCAACCGTCGCCCGGCACGATTCAACAAGCGACCTACTATCCCTATCCACACACTTCGGCGCAGCCCATGCCGGCCGCGCGATAGCGATGAACAAGATGACTTCGATCCGATGGTGCGTTTGTGGCGCGTTGCTTGCCGCTTTGGCCGTGCTGGGCACGAGCGGCTGCGCGAGCCACTCGTGGAAGCCGTCGACAATGTTCAGTCTGAAGAGCACCTGGCCGTTCCACGATGAAAACGAGTTGGTGGAAGGCACTCCGACGCGGTTGGCCGGAACCTGGACCGACACCGTGATGACGCAACCCGGCAAGAAACCGATTCGGGGGTTCGGCGGTCGCATCATGTTCTACGAAACGGATGAGAAGAAGCCGATCCTTGTGGACGGCCAACTCGTGGTGTACGCCTTCGATGAAACGGGCCGCGAGCCGACCGACACGAAGCCCACGCGGCGTTACGTGTTTCCCGCCGAGCAGATGCCGCTGCACATGAGCAAGAACGAATTTGGCGCTTCGTACAGTTTCTTCCTACCTTGGGATGAAGCGGGCGGACCTCGCACGGAAGTGAGTTTGATCTGCCGATTCGAGCCGAAGGGCGGATCGATGATATCGGGCGAGCAAGCGAGGCTGAAGCTGCCGGGCGTCGCGCCGACGGCGGTGGTCGAAGGCTCGCCCAAGCCGCCAAAAGTTCCCGATGGCGTGCCGGTGAAACCAACTCTTCCGACGTTGCAAAGCCTTCAAACCCAACGCACACAAGAACGCAATGCGCAGCTTGCCAGTTACGAAGCGGCGGTACCGGGCACGTTAACGAGCACGGGCGGCGGAGAGCCGGGCGACCAAGCCATGAATACGGCAACCGTCCGGAAGATGACCTCGACGACCATCGATCTACCGAGCACATACCAGATGCCGAGCGCGGCGGCTGTTGCGAATCAAGAAATGATGACGACAAGGCCTGCCAAGCAATCGGCTACGAGCATCGTGCTGCCGACTCAACAAACGTTGCCCATGCAACAAGAAGGAATGAGCGGCCTGGCCGCCACAGCGGCTGGCCCGACCAACCTGCTGCAGCCGCAGCCTCAACAAGCGGCTCAACAGCTCTTGCTGCAGCAGCAATTGATGCAACAACAACTGCTGCAGCAGCAAGCGTTGCAGCAGCGGATGATGCCCGCGGCATCGCCGGCGACGATGCAGTTGCCGGCCCAACAATTGCCGCAAATGACGCTGCCGACGGGCGGCACGGCGACGCTCACTCACCCGGCGTCGGGAGTCTATCGACGTTGAGGCTCGGTAACGGCGTCATTTCATTACGCACTGCGCGGACGCCCGGTTCAAGCGAAACGAGTGTCGCAATAACTTGCGATTCTTCGGTGCTTGCCACGGCGCCACTCAGAACCGCCGTGTCGCCTTCCATCTCTACATGCGGACGCGACATGTTGTGATCGGTAAGAATCTTTTCAAGCCGCGCGTTGAGGGTGTTCTCGACAGTGTTCTGCGTGGTTTGATTCGCGGGAAATGCGATGCGAACTTGTGTGCGCATCACTTGGGTTGCGTTCTCGACCGACGAGCTGCTCTTGGCTTGTTTGCGATTCTGCCGGTTGTTCCGCGCCATTTGGCGATTCATGTTCGTGAAGAATTGGTCGCTAGCGCGGCTGGTTTGGCCGAAGGTCGTTTGCATGTCTCCGGCATCGCGGCCGACGAACGTTTGGTTTCCCATCTGATTGTTGCCGAACCCGCCCATTCCGGAAGAGCCGAAACCACTTTGGTTGCCGAAGCCGCTGGAACCGAAGCCGCTGCGTCCAAACCCGCTGGAACCGAACCCACTCGAGCCAAAGCCGCTGGACCCGAAACCGGAAGAGCCGAACGAGCTACGGCCCATCCCGGAAGAGCCGAAGCCGCTGGAGCCGAAGGCCGAGGTTCCCCCCCGGTTTTGGGCATATGCAGAAATAGTCATACACGCGGTGATGCTGACAACCGCCACGAAAGTGCCTCGGCAGGACCACATGGTAGTAACCTCCGGAATCGGGACTCGTGTTCTGGAATGGGGCAAAGGCATGGGGCCGCGCGGGGGGACCGGCCTACCAGGCCGGGCTTTGTGTAACACGGGGAGGGCGGGCTTTGTTTTTTGCCGGTGGGAAATCCCATTATATATTATTCGTCGGGGCGGGGTATAATACGAACCAAGATTTTGCCGTACGGAGCGAATTCCGCAACTGCGGGACGTTACGTTCGGTCGCCCAGGTTGAAACCCTGCGACGTGGATCGCTTTTGAAGGCCGGGCCAACTTTCACGATTATCCCATTTCGGAAAGGTACGTATGACAACTCGATCGTTTGGTTCCCGAGCACGGTTGGTTTTCGCGCTGCCGCTGTTGGCGTGCGTTTTCCCAGGCGCGTCGGCGTTGGCCGAGCGGCCCTCGGCCATGAAACTATTTCCCGAAGAATCGATCGTGTTCGTCCGTGCTTCAAACGGCAAGGAACTCGGGGAGAAGATTCGTGAGACATCGCTTGGGCAGATGCTGGCCGATCCGCAGCTGCAACCGTTTGTGGAAGCATTGACGGGGAAGCTCGGCGCGGCGTACACGGAGAAGGCCGAGTCGATCATGGGGATTTCGTGGGAGGACCTGAAGAACTTGCCGCAGGGCGAAGTGGCATTTGCGGTGGTGGCCAGGCCCGAGCGGATGCCGGCGTTGTTGTTGCTAGTGGATCAAGGCGAGGAGCCTTCGGTGGCGGATCGGCTGGTTGAACGCGCGCTCACGTTTGCCGAGGATCGCGGCTCCGACTTCAGCACAGAGAAGATTGGCGACGTGGAGGTAACGATCGTTCGCGACGCGAACCGCGAGAACCGGATGGTCGGTGTGTTCGAGCGTGAGCATACGATCGTCGCGGCGACGGATGAGAACGTGCTGCGAAGCGTGTTGCATCATTGGGATCGTCCGAGCGAGGCAACCGCTGCAAACGCCGCGGCATCGGCGGCAGAGGCCGCGCCGGCAGAGGAGGAATCCCCAAGCGATACGGAGAAACCCGAGGCCGATGCGGCGGAGGAATCGACATTTGTTCCGTCGCGATCGTTGGCGCAGAACCAGCGGTTTGTCACGATGGTGCGCGAATGTCGGCGGCCGCAGGATCCGCCGCCGCATCTGCTGTTTTACGTCGACCCGATCGAGTTGTTCCGCGGCGTAGGGCACCGCGAACCGGGGGCCGCTTTGGTTATGGGGCTGCTTCCGGCACTGGGACTCGATGGCTTGTCGGCGGTCGGCGGCGCGATAACGTACTCGACGGACGAGTACGAGAGCCTCGCGCACTTTCATGTGTTGCTGGAGAACCCGCGTTCGGGCGTGATGCTGCTTCCCGCATTTCAGGCGGGCGATACCACGCCGCAACCCTTCGTGCCGCTGGCCACCGAATCGACCATTACATGGAACTGGAACATGCGGGCGTTCTACGACCGCGTGATCGCGCTGGTCGATCCGTTCCGCTACGAAGGATCGGTCGAGATGTTTGTGAAGGAGAACATTTCCGACAAACTCGGGATCGATGCGCCGACCCAGATCATCGACAATTTGAAAGGGCGTTACACATGGATGGTCGGCTTCGAGCGGCCATCGCACCTGGCCGGACGGCAACAAATACTGGCCTGCGAACTGGCAGACGAAGCGGCAGCACAAGAGTCGTTGAAGGCCGTCGTCGAAAAGTGGCGCGAGTTGCTCGAGGAGCGGACTTTCGGCAAGGCGACCTACTATGCATTCAAGATGCCCGAACCCCCGCAGCAAGCCGGCGAATTGCAGGCATTGCAAGAGGATTTCGCGAGACCGACGCCCTTTGTGGCGATCCTGGACGGATATCTCTTCATCGGCAGCTCCATCAAGGGATTCGAGGCATGCGTGGCGGCCCGCGATGGAACGGCCGAGCGGCTCGCCGATTCGAGCGATGCCATGCGGGCGGCCACCGTACTCGGCCGCGAAACGGTGGGCATCACGCCCGTCATGTTGCTGGTGAATCGCCCGGTGGAAACGTATCGGCAGTGGTACGACCTGCTGACTTCGGAAAAGACGCGAGCGATGCTTGACACGGCGAAGGAGAACAACCCGGTGCTGACCGCGCTGGCCGAAGCGTTGGACGAAAACAAGTTGCCGCCGTTCGAGGTGTTCGAGCCGTACCTAGCGCCGGCGGGTGCCATACTGTACGATACCGACACGGGCTATCACGCGATTTCGTTTTCGCTGCGAAATGAAACGGCACAGAAACCCGCGGCAAGCAAATGATCGAAGAGGCTTGTGAGAGAATCGATCCGATTACTTTCTGCTTTTGCCGGGGGAAGGGACTCGGCTGTGCGATTAGCCAGTCCGCAGGTCGTCAAACGCGAGCGGGTGTTCGCTGAGGGGGTTTTCGATTCGGATTGATTTTTTTCCGGCGAGGAGTTCTTCGATGAGGTGGCCCACGACGTCGGCGCGCCAACCGGTGGCGAGTGACGGAGGTTCGCGGTTTTCGGTGTTTCCGAATCCGAGTCGATAGGCGATGAGGTCGCGGACATCTGTCGCCGTGCCGACGAGGCTGGTGGCGACGTTGGCATTGCGGCAGATACTGGAGAGGGCCGGTGCGAGGAACTGGCCGAGCAGGTTGAGTTGCGGGGGCATCGCCTCGGCGGGTTCGCGTTCGATGTCGTCGAGCGGGGCGACGAGGCCACGTTCGACGCAAGCGGCCAGCGCTTCGAGGACTTCGCGTTTCATGCCGCCGTGGATGCCGCGGATTTCGCGGAGACGGTGGACCTCGGTGCTCTTTCGTTTGGCGATTTCCACCAGTAGGTCGTCGCGCAGAATGCGGCGTGGTGGCAGGTTGCGACGTTCGGCTTCATGGCGTCGCCAGAGCCACAGTTCGCGGACGATCGCCAGGCTGCGAGTGGAAAGGTTGCCGAGGCCGGAAACGCGCCGCCAGCGCGGGCTTTCGCGCGAGTCGATCACGTCGGCGAGCCAGCGTTCGGTTTCATCGCCGAGCCATTCAAGCCGGTTTAGTTTACCGAGTTTGCGGCCCAGCGATTCGTAAAGCGGCAAGAGGTAACGAACGTCTTCCAGCGCATAGTTGAGCTGATCGTTGGAGAGCGGACGGCGACGCCAATCGGTTCGCTGTTCGCCTTTGGAAGGGTGGGCGTTAAGGAACCTTGTGACCACCGAGGCGTAGGACGAAGGGAACTCTGGGCCGCAGAAGCCGGCCGCGACTTGGGTATCGAACAAGTTGGCCGGCGGCTTGCCGCACGCGGTAAGGGCGAAGTTAACCTCCTCGCGGGCGGCATGGATGATGGTGGAGTGGTTGCCCTCGGCCAGCAAGTTCCAGAACGCGGTGAGGTCGCCCGCCCGATAGGGGTCGATCACGGCCAGATCGTCGGCCGTTGCGACTTGCACAAGGCAAAGCTCGGGGCGATAGGTATCTTCAGAGACGAATTCGGTATCGATGCCGATGCGATCGGCGCGTGCAAGCCGCTGACACAAATCGGCGAGATGAGCAGGACTGGAGATCGAATGGTGATTCACGACGTGAAACAGAATGAGAGGAGATGTGCAATACAGGATGTACGATGTGAGATAGCGGATGCCAGTCGACTATCGCCTTAATGATACGGGAACAGCAAGTAGAACCACATCATGGCCAAAAACACGGGGATGAGGATGAGGCCACTGTAGGCCATGTAGCCGAAGAAGCTGGGCATTTTGACGCCGGCTTTTTCGGCGATGGCGCGGACCATGAAGTTGGGGCCGTTGCCGATGTAGGTCATCGCGCCCATGAAGACGGCGCCAAGACTGATACCGACGAGGGTCAATGCGTCGACGCCGGCCACATACGCTGCGCCTTCGACTTTGGGGCGTGCCTGGGCCGCTTGAAAGAACACCAGGTACGTGGGGGCATTATCGAGCACACTCGAAAGCACGCCGGTCGCCCAAAAGAATTGAGCGGGCGCGCGGATTCCCAATTCGGAGCCACGTTCGTGCAAGATTTGCAGGGCGGGCTGCATGGTGATGAAGATGCCGGTAAAGATCGCGGCCACT
Organism: Pirellulales bacterium; assembly: GCA_020849945.1. Taxonomy (GTDB): domain Bacteria; phylum Planctomycetota; class Planctomycetia; order Pirellulales; family Lacipirellulaceae; genus JABDGM01. The sequence continues at coordinate 9,622 of JADZFK010000117.1, forward strand.
TCAACAATGGCGTGATAGTTGAACCGATTCGCGTAGCGAACTTGTTTCTGCCCGAGCGCTAACGAAAGGGCGACGAGGCCGAGTTGCACAACTTCGCGCAGGTACAGCCACGGATGCCAATCCGTGCCGGGCACCGGTTTACTGGGGTCGAGCACGGCGACCGCCAGCACGACGCCCAACAGCAGCGGCACGTTCACTTGCCAACCGGTTACGTGCAGTTTGCGGATTTGCTCGACATCGCGTTTCATGTCAGCCACGGTTTCGGCGCGGTAGAACCAGAGCGTATCGAGGAGCAGGTAGAGAGCGACAAGAATGCCGTTGACGAAGAGCCACTCCTTCCACAGCACAAGGGTCCACAAGAAAGGGACGCCTTGCAGGTATCCTAAAAATAGGGGGGGATCGCCGATCGGCAGCAGGCAGCCGCCGCAGTTGCAAACGATGAAGATGAAAAAGACGACGGTGTGGGCGACATGCTTTCGCTCGCGGTTGGTTTCGAGCAGCGGGCGGATGAAGAGCATCGCCGCGCCGGTGGTGCCGATGAAGCTGGCGAGCAGCGCCCCGACGGCGAGGAAGGTGGCGTTGGTCATGGGGTGGGCTTGCAAATCGCCCGTGATGCGGATGCCGCCGCAAATGGTGTACAGGCTGAAGAGGAGTACGATGAACGGGATGTACTCCTGCAAGATCGCGTTGGCGAGCACGGTCTTCGCAAAGGCGGCGTTGAACCAACTGCCGTTGGCTTCCACCACATGGTGAGCGGGCCAGTGGGCTTCGAGCGGCGCTTTGTGCAGCAGCGCGTAGTACGCGAGCACGATGAGCGACAACCCGATCGCCACGAGAAATCGATTACGGTTAGATTCCCACCAATGCTCGGTGGCGGGTATGAGTGGCAGCACGGCAATGCTGCCGAGTAACACGGCGAAGGGGAGGACCGTCCACAGGGGCGGGGCTGCCTGGGCGCCGTGGGCGGCCGCTTCTTGCGGAGTTGCTTCGCCGTGGTTCTGTTGGGCGGCAACGATTTGCCGAGTAGCCCACTGTGGCCCGCCGGCCACGAGCAGAGCGCCGTAGACCAGAATGATCGCGCCGATAGCCGTCGAAACGGAAAACCGATTTGTTCCCCCGTGCTCGTCGAGTGCCATCGAATCGTGTATCCTAACCGCCTGAAGTTGAAGTTCGCTTCGTGGTACGGTCTAGGTTATCGGCCGGGCGTTCGATCGTCTATGGCGATTGTGGTTGCAAACGTTGAAATGGGAAGCCGATCGGGAAGTACCGATGCGTGAAATCTGGCTGCTACCGAACCGCCGGGCGATCGTGCTTGCGAGCATGGTGCCGTTGTGTATTGCACTTGTGGGGGCGATGTTGTTGCTCGCCGCACGAACGTCGGAGGGCGCGGCGGCGAGGTGGGTTGGCGTGGCCGTGGGGGCTGCCGGGCTTATCATGCAAGGATTGGTGCTTGCCACGTTGCGACGGCCGCGGATCGCGTATGAAGCAGGGCATGTGTTATTCTACTTGCGGCGAGGAGGGCCGCTACGTGTGCCGGTGGAAGTGGTGGAAGCCTTCATTGTGGGTCAAGGGCCGGCTGACTTACCGGTCCTTTCTCACCAGCCAAAAACATGGAACCTGATTGCCCGGCTATCGCGTCGACACCCCGAGTGGGCCGAGCGAAATGTGAAGGCGGCGCTTGGCCAGTGGGCAGATGGTTACGTGACGGTACGCGGGGTGTGGTGCGAACCGCTTACGAGCGACGTGGTCCACAGGCTGAATCGCCGACTGGAGGAAGTGAAATCATCACCCCCGTAAATAGCCATGACTGCTTCCGGTGGCGGCGCCTGGCAATATTAGTATTGGGAAGATAGGTGAGGGTATCCGGTAATTGGATACACAGCCCCCGGCTCTGCCGGGGGTTCGCCACGATGTTACGATATGTGGATGGCTTAACCCCCGGCAGAGCCGGGGGCTGAAAGAGGTACCAATTCTCGGACACCCTCAGATAGTACTACAGCGCTAGGTTGATGAACCACCAAGAGCACGAAGAACAGCAAGCAAGCCAGGAAATTGGGTATTCAGGCCTCAACGGGCCGGAGCAAAGTGTTCGTATCTTCCATGAACCAACTTATTCGCTGCAACATGAGGGGGCACCCCAGCATTTCTGCCACGATTCATGCCCTATTTCCTTCGTGTTC
>JADZFK010000118.1 GCA_020849945.1 Pirellulales bacterium
CGCCGCCCTCAGCCTCCTCCGCCTCGCCAACATCCAAGAAATCGCACCCACCCTCCGCGAATTCGCCTATCAACCCCGGAAACTCTTACGCTTCCTCGGCATTATGAAAAACTGATCGGCCCTGCTAAAAGCCGGGGGCTGTGTATCCAATGGCCGGGCACTCTCAATTCGTTTAATCCGGAGCCAACGGCGACGGCGCTAGATGTGTAATCATTCCGTCGCCGCTCGCTCCGGTTAAACAGCAACGTCTCAATCTTGACCGCGAGAGGTGCAACAAGAACGTGCTGGTTCCATTTCCGAGCGTCCTCGGTTACGTTTGCCTTGCGATGGTCTTCTCGTATAGGGATAACAGTTTCTTGCCTGCCACTTGAATATCAAACGCCGAGGTGGCGCGTTCGCGGGCACGTGCCGCGAGGTGTTGGCGCAACGACTCGTTGCCGCACAACTGTTCGACGGCACTCGCCAGTGCGGCTGGATCATCGGGGGGAACCAGGATCGATGAGCGGGAACTTGCGGGGAAAATCTCGCGCGTACCTCCTACGTCGGTGGCGATCACCGCGATGCCGCTTGCCGCCGCTTCCAACAGAACGCGCCCCAGTGGCTCTTGCCGAGCCGCATGCACCAGCAGCGCACACTCGTTGAGCAATCTGCTAACCTCGGCTTGTTCTCCTAAGAAGTGAACTCTTCCCGCGAGTGGTGCCCGAGCCGCGATGGCCCGAAGGCGAGACTCGAACTCGCAAGACTCCGGCTTGCACGAAGTTCGCGAGCCAACCACGAGCCAATGAAGTTGAGGAAATTGTTCTGCGGCAATCGCGGCGGCGGCCAAGGCTACGTCGGTCGCTTTGCGCAATCCCAACTGACCGATAACCGCCGCCAGCAAGCACTCGGGCGACAACCCCAGGTTATGGTGAAGATAACCGGTCGCCTGCCGTGGTGCGAACTCGACGAGGTCGATGCCGTTGTGCAACACGTTGCACAGGCTCGGCTTGATTCCTTGCCGCACATGAAATGCTCGCGTGGAATCTGAAACGGCCAACAGGCGATCGTGCTGATTGAGATCCGCGATCGCTTGCCGGGAGAGCTTCACGATATCGCGCAGATGCCCGATGCTGGCCACGTTGCATGCACGAGCGACCGGGCCGGCAATTCGCGCCGTAGACAAGCTGTTGGCATGTAGCAGGCTGGGCCGAACTCGCTTGACCAGTTCAGCCAGCTCGTTCCTCAACGCGAGCAGAGGACGCCGGCCCCCGGCTTCTTCGTGCGGATGCCAGGCAACGTGCTCGACGGGGTACTTGCGCAGGAGGCCAGCCAACGGCCCCCGCGCGGGAGCCGCAAGGGTCACTTCGTATCCTGCCGCGCACACCATGGGTAGCGTGGCGAGCATCGAACGCTCGCCACCCAGCGCGGTCGGAAACTCACACAAAAGAAGCAAACGAGGCAATTACATCAGCCCGTATTCAGAGAGCGATTTCTTTAGCCGCACCATGCCGGCGTCTTCGAGCGGAGTCATCGGCAACCGCAGTTCGCCGCGATCTCTACCGAGCAGCTTCATCGCCGCCTTGATCGGAATCGGATTGGTCGACAAGCCGAGCATATCGCGGCAAAGTGGAAAGAGCTTGCGGTGCCAGCGGCGGGCTTCTTCTAGATCGCCTCGGTCCATCGCGCGGGTGAGGGCCATCATATCTTGCGGCACAATGTTGCCGACGACGGAAATCACCCCGCGGCCACCCACGGCCATGAGCGGCAGCGTAAGGCTGTCGTCACCGCTCAGCAGGGTGAGCTTGGTGGAGGTGATGATCTGCGAAGCTTGATCCAGCGAACCAGTAGCTTCCTTGACCATCACGATGTTATCCAACTCGGCCAAGCGGATGATTGTTTCCGGCTCGATATTTTTGCCCGTGCGGCCTGGGATGTTGTAAATGCACTGCGGCAAGCCGGTTTCCTCGGCCAGCATTTTGAAGTGTTCGTAGAACCCTTGTTGCGTGGGCTTGTTGTAATACGGGGCCACTTGCAGAGCCGCATCGGCCCCGACTTTTTCGGCGAACTTCGTCAGTCGAAGGGCTTCGGTCGTGCTGTTGGAGCCTGTGCCGGGCATCACCTTCGTGCGGCCGGCAACGGTTTCGACCACGAATGCAATCACGCGGTCTTGCTCATCATGGGTCAGCGTGGGAGATTCGCCCGTCGTCCCCACGGGGCATAAACAGTTGGTGCCGGCGGCAATTTGGAACTCGATTTGCGATCGGAATGTATCGTAATCGATTTCACCGTTCTTGAACGGCGTGACCAACGCAACCGACAAACCCGCAAACGCATCACCTTTCGTCTTCATCAAACAAGGGCCTCCCTCTCTTGGAATCAAATCGAATCATCCAGCCTAGTACACCAGCGGGCATGATAGGCTACCGGCAAAGAACTGACAATCGTCCCCCGGCAATCCAAGGACTTTTCGGCAAGAAAGTTACGTTCTCCTGGCGGAAAACAGATAGCCCGGCCCCTCTGGGCCGGAAGAACATTCCGTGCCGGCCCAACCTCCGTTTCAGTCCGCTCAAGAACCGCGCGGTCGGCCACCCCGGACCGGCGATGCAAGGATTTTTTCCGAACTGGAAAGTTTGACAACCGGGGCTGGCTGATCCCTCTTAAGAACGCCCTCCTGGCCTCAAGACCTCGCCGGAGGAAGTGGGATTCGGTGTCATTGCGATCGCCTAGCTCTGCGTCGCACGAGGAGGCGAAACAACCTTGGCGCGAAACGATTCAACCACACGCCAAGCGTTTCGTGGCGGGCCACGATGACTTCGCTGCGCCGCCGCGCGATGGCGCGAAGGATTCGCCTCGCGCATTTCTCGGGTGCCATTCCGCGCGATATTTCTTGATCGAGCTGGTTGTGGGGTTTGCCGTCGCCCTCGAGCGCGTTGAACGAGGCATTGGTGCGGATGTACCCCGGGCAGATGACGGTGACCGCAACGCCCCGCGACTCGACCTCGGCCCGCAGGGCATCGAACAAACCGTGCAGCGCGTGCTTCGACGCGGCATAGGCCCCGCGGGCCGGCATCGATAGCTTGCCCATCACACTACTAATCACGACGACATGCCCCGTGCCACGAGCGAGCATGGCGGGCAGCACCTGCTTCGAGAGCGCGACGGGACCAAAGTAGTTCAGCTCCATTAGGTGCCGCACGACGCTCATCTCGGTCGCCTCGATCTTGCTGCGATGGCTGATGCCGGCGCAGTTGATGAGGATATCCACGCGTCCCAATCGCTCGACCACCTGCTGGCTGGCGGCGCCGAATGAATCTGGCGTGAGCATGTCGAGCGGCAGAACCAAATGCCGGTGCGGATTGGCGCAAGCCTGACAAACCTTTTGCAGTGCCTCGGCCCGCCGCGCGCTCAGGACGAGCGTCGCGCCGGCGATCGCCAATTGCTGGCACAACGCTTCGCCGATCCCCGAGGAAGCGCCGGTGAGCCAAATGACTTTGCCCTCGAAGTAATGAATTGCCATCTGAATAGTGGGCTCCTTCCGTGGCCAACTAGGAAACTAGCTGCTTCATATCGCGCACGGCCCGTTCCAGGCCGACCATGATGGCACGGGCGATGATGCTATGGCCGATGTTCAGTTCGTGCATCTCGGGGATGGCGGCGATTGGCTTGACGTTGCGGTAGGTTAGGCCGTGGCCCGCGTTCAACACGATCCCCGCCGAGCGGATTTTTTGGCTGGCGTGCAACAGGGTGGCCAAAGTCGTTTGTGTTTGTTCGGGGTTGTGACGTAGTGTGGCCTGCGCGTAGGCGCCTGTGTGGAGTTCGATGGCATCGACCCCCAGCTCGGCCCCGGCATCTAGTTGCCGAGGATCGGGATCGAGGAACAAGCTGACGACGATGCCCGCCTCTTGAAGTCGGCGCACCGCATCGCGAATCTTGGAGCGTGAGCCGACCACATCGAGGCCCCCTTCGGTGGTTACTTCCTCGCGCCGCTCGGGCACGAGCGTCGCCTGGTGGGGCAGCGTTTCGCACGCGATCCTCAGTACGTCTTCCGAACAGGCAAGTTCTAGGTTGATCGGCACGGCCACCGACTCCTTGAGAACCCGCAGATCGCGTTCTTGAATATGGCGGCGATCTTCGCGCAGGTGAATCGTAATCGCGTCGGCACCTCCCAACTCGGCGAGCGCGGCCGCCCAGACTGGATCCGGCTCGTTCGTCTTGCGGGCCTCGCGGACCGTGGCCACATGATCGATGTTCACTCCAAGTATCGCCAAGTGTGCAACCTCCGGAAATTGAGTTCGATCTGCTGGTACCGTGAACCTGGGGCCGCGCGGACGGGCCTTGGTGAGAAGCCCCGCCGCGGGACGATTTCGCGACTCGGCCCGTTCGTACCGATTATGCCGCCTTTAACCGAAAATGCCTAGTCGGCCTGCGAAAACCGTCCTCACTGCCCTGTGAAACGCGGATGGCCACTTCTTCGGCCTTTGCCCCCGCCCGTTGGAAATGGCCCTGTGCGGTTCGGCACAGGGCCGCGGTTGTTGGCGGTATTTCGTATGCTAAGCTTCTAGCAATGGAACACCGATCATGCCGAAGCCCGCACTCTCGGCCGGAACCCCGAGATCGTGGGCAAGCCGCAAAACTGTTCTCAATCGCCCTTGTTGAGTTGTGACGGCAAGCCCCGGGAAGGACCTGCCGGAAATGGGCAAACTTGTGGCTCCGCTTTGGTTCGTACCCTACCCATTACCCTTGTTGATACCACCTCCGTGATGCCAACTTCTACTTCATCGACCGCGTTGCTGACCTGTGCCGAGCTTGCGCAACAAATCGAGCGATTGCAGCCGAACGCGGCTCCGCAAGATATCGCGCGGCTTTGCTTGTTGCTGACCAACTCGGCCGAAGACATAGATGCGTTGCGTGACCCGCGAGCATTGGGCGATGCCTGGAAGCGCACGGGGCTGAAACTTCAGGTGGCCACCGACCAACATGCCGCCATGACCGAGGAACTCGAAGCCCTCGCGGCCTCGGACCCCAAGTCGTTTTCACAGGATCAGATTTGGATTCTCATTCGCGCGATCAAGGTGCAAAGCCAAATCTTGCAGATGTACGTTGGGCACTCTTTGCTGGATGTGTGAGAACGCGTTTTGAAATCGTTCCTCTCCCTGTGAGTATTGGTCTCTTCACAAGTTGAAGTTGATTCATGTACTCCGCGCGCTCTGCGAGCGGAGAATCAACTCGCGGAGAGGTTGTGATGTTTTGGAAAGTGGGCTACTGGTTGCAGCACAAGTGGCAAAGATAACTGGTTAAGACAGCGGCCTAGCGGCCGCCGCTAACGCGAATGAAGATTTCTTCACAACCTCGAAGCGAGATGAGTACAAGAGAAGGTTCCAGGGCAGTTTCTAAACGCGTTCTCAAACGTTGGGGCAATCTCACAAGAGCCAGACGTGGGCAATAGAAAAGTAGATCACGATTCCGGTGACATCCACGAAGGTTGCCACGAACGGGCTCGAGGCATAACCTGGATCAAAACCTAGCTGGCGGAACAGCAGCGGCAGCATCGAGCCTACCAAGGTTCCCCACAGGCAAATGGCCGCGACCGAGAATGCAATCACCAGTGCCAGTTGCCAGCGGATGTTGGCGGGGAAACGAATCTCGGTATTTGCGGGGAATCGGTACAGCACTCCTTGAGGCGTATCCTGCACCCGATCGAGGCTTTCGCCGCTGGGCAGCGTGACCTGTGCGGGGCGATCGAGTTTGGCGCGGGTGAGCTGGGCCCCCACGGGCAGTTCGAGCTTTCCCTCGATCGGTTCGAGCGAGGTTCCCGGCGGCAACACGACGTCGGCCGAGTCCGCGAGCTTTTCGGTACTGTCCAGGAGGCTCTGTGGGGTCGTGCAACCTCGGATGAAGCCGATGCACCCGAGCGTCATCCCGAGCACGATGCCCATGGCGAGTTCGTGCTTGAGCACCCTCCACCATTGGGCGGGCCCGATGTGGCCGAGCGCCATGGCCCGCGTGATGAGCGTGGCTGCTTGCGAGCCGGAATTGCCGCCCGTCGAAATGCACAGGGGGACAAACAAACTCAGCACGAGGACGGCCGCGATCGACTGCTCGAAGTGAGCGAGGGCCGTGAACGTGAACAGTTCCGCGACAAACAAGCAGGATAACCACATCGAGCGTTTTCGCCAGATCGTGGTGAAGGGAACTTCGAGGTAATTTTCGACCATCGGCCCGACGGCGGCCATGCGCAGCGCGTCTTCCGTTGCTTCCTCTCGCACCACGTCGATGACGTCATCGTGCGTGATGATGCCCACCAGGTGCTGTTCGTGATCGACGACGGGGATGGCGAGGAAGTCGTAGTCGGCAACTTTTTCAGCCACCGCTTCTTGGTCGTCGCTGGCGACGACCGTCACTAAGTTCCGCTCCATCAAATCGCTGATGGGCATGTTGGGCTTGCCCAAGTGGGCCACCAATTGCCGGGCCGAGACCGCGCCCCGCAGGTGGTTCTCTTCATCCACAATGTAGATGTAATAGATCGTCTCGAGGTCCTCGGCAATTCGGCTCAGGGCTTCGAGCGCCCCGCGAACGGTAAGCGACTCGGGCAACCGTGCCACCTCGGTCGTCATGACGGAACCCGCGGTTCCCTCGGGAAAGGCCTGCAATCGCTGAATGTCCCGGCGTTTCTCGGGCGTCAGCAAGGAGGTCAGCGCCCGTGAGACCTCCTCATCCACCACGTTAAGAAGGTCCACGCGATCGTCTGCCGACATATCGGCAACAACCGGAGCGAGGCTCTCGATGTCGCATGTTTCGACGATCTCGATCTGTTTTTGTCGATCGAGATACTCGAAGATTTCAACGCGAGTCGGTTGGTCGGCCGCCTGCAGCACACTCCACGCTTCGGCCGCGGCAAGCCCCTCCATGAATTCGGCCGTTCGCGCGGGATGCAAGGCCGTGCAGAATTCGCGGAGCCCGTCGGCGTCACCGAGTTCGAGCATCTCGCGGATTTCAGGTAAGTAAAGCGTATTGATCATCGACACTCCAATAATCCAACCGCAATGCCTGCAGGAGTAAAAGTCTATCCGATTACTCCCTCTCCCAACGGGCATGGGTATCTACACAAATTGAACTGATCCTAATACTCTGCACGCCCCGCGAGCGGAAATTCATCTCGCGGAGCGAGATGAGTACATTCGATTGGACCCAGTACCCTCCCATCGCACATTCATCAAGTCATTCAACTTGTGTAGATACCAATGCCCAAAGGGAGAGGGTTCCAAACCATTTTGAAACAGGTCCTAAAATAGGGGGTTGGCTCTGGGACAGTGTAATCGTGTCGAGGAAGATACGTCAGGGCGAGTTCGGAGAATTGCCCCCAAACCGCTGGCTCGTTCTTTGGGCTTACATTGACACAACCGCGGGGGCCGATTAACCTTACTCATTCGGAAATAGAGCCTCGTAGCAACGACCGCCTCTTCTTTTTGGGGCCGCGGCACAAAGCCCATCCGTGTTGCCCGCCTGGTTTGCGGTGCCCCGGTGAATGCTTCGCACTTGTTGCGAGGTTGTTGCCCGCGTGTACCGGTTCGTTTCCCCGCCTTAAGTTGTTTCGGCAATGATCGGTTCGGCAAACATGAGTACGTCTTCCAAAACCCATGCCGAATCGGAGGACCCGACGCGAATCGAGCGATGCCAAGAACGGCTAGGGTATTATTTTCGAGACTGCCAATTCCTGGAAGCGGCCCTTACCCACGCCTCGGGCGCCGACCACCGGCTTGCCTCCAACGAACGTTTGGAATTTCTGGGCGATGCCATACTGGGTGTGGTCGTGTGCGAAAACTTGTTTCAGCAGTTCCCCGATCTGCTGGAAGGCGAGCTTACGAAACTGAAATCGGTGGTCGTCAGCCGTCAAACGTGCGCGAAGATCAGCCTGGCCTTGGGGCTGCGCGAGTTCCTGGTTCTTGGGAAAGGCATGACGACGCACCCGGCCGTTCCCCCGTCGGTTCTTTCCGATGTATTGGAATCGCTCATTGCCGCCATTTATTTGGATGGCGGCATGGAGCCGGCCCGCGAGTTCATTCTTACGTACTTTGGGCCGGAGATCGAAGCGGCCGCCTCGGGCGATGGCGGTGGCAACTTTAAGTCGCTCCTGCAACAATTCGCTCAACGCGAACATGGCGTAACGCCAACCTACCACCTGCTCGATGAGAAAGGCCCCGACCACAGCAAGTGCTTCAAGATTGCCGCGCAGATTGGCCGCAACCAGTACGCCCCCGCCTGGGGACGAAGCAAGAAAGAATCGGAGCAGCGGGCCGCCCATAACGCCATCTGCGAACTTCGCGGCGATCCGATCCCCTACGCCGACAGCGAATCGGGGCCCGTACAACCTTCTTCCGAAGCGTGATCTACCACGACGGTTCGTGCAAGGCCGACACGCGGAACAAAACCGTTGCGTTTTCGCTTTGAAAGCGGACTAGATCGCCTCGTGCAACCAATCGTCGGAGATAGGATTCTCGGCAATACGGCCGATCTCGTCTGCGCGTCGTCGATGCCCGACCGTCGGCCAACCGGAGACTTCTTTCAACTCCGGCATGATTTCCAACAATTGCTCGATCAGCAGCTTCCCCAATCGGCGTTCCGATTCGCTGCGAGCTTGGCGACGGATCGCCCGGGCAGTTTTCATGACCTTGAGAAGCTGTGCCCGCATCATGATCCGCGGCGACAAGGCATCTTCGGGGTCTGCGAGCAGCTCTTCGATTGGTACCTCGAGGGCTTCTTGCCAACGATACAACTCGGAAACAAGCAAGTCGGAATGCTCATCTTCTTGGGTGCGAACTTCGTGCACGGTGCGCCCGAGGCGTTGGGCCACACAACGTATCGACAACCCTTGTCGTCGGCGCGCCTCGCTGAGCTTCTGAATTGCCGCCGGACGAGCCGAGGCTCGCGGCGTTTCTACATGGTTACCGTTCGTCGGGCCCATCGGCCCAAAGGGAAGATGTCCGTCTAGCATGGCTCACCATAATTCGACGCGGAACCGCGTCAGCCACCGATCGAGAAAGAACCCCCGAAATCGCCAGTGGCTATAAATAGAGAAGAGAAGTTGTCCATCAAGTTCTTACGTCACTGCCCTACGCTAGATCGTAATCAGGCTCGGGTGGAACGGGAATAGACCTTTGCGTATTCTTAACACTTTTCTGCGCAACTGATAGAATTCGCAATTAACCGTTTCTTCATACGAGGAGTCCTCCACCCCGGATTTCTCACCACGGAGTACACAGAGGCCACGGAGAACAAGCCAGGAGATCGTTTGAAGCAAGGTCAACCGCCCGTCGCTACGAGACAGGGTGTTTCCACTGTTCATGGTGGCAGGGGGACTTGCTACTGGTTTTCTCCGTGCCTCCGTGGTTTTGATTGTGAGAAATGCGGACTACCTCCCCAAGTGCGAATTGCATCTGGCAGTTGCCCACCCGCAAACCGAACTTGTGAGAGTCTATCTGAATACTCCTTCTCCCGATGGTAGAGGGATCCAAGGCAAATACCAAACGCGTTCTCTGTGCGAACACTCACGTCCCCATAGTAGGGGGAATTCGATCGGCACGGGCAATGCCCAATCTGGCGTCTCGAAAGCCCCCTCCGCACTTGCCGCAAGGCCAGGGCTGCACAGGATTTGAACTTTGCGAAGAGCCCCACATGATGTACTGACCGCAGTGATTCAATCGTGGCAACCGATTGCCATGCACGGCGGGTGATCCCGCAGAGGACCAACTCGTAGTGTGGGTCTTTCCCTATCCACACTTTCGCGCTGCTGCGATTGCCGATTTCAGCAAACTCGGGAAGGGAGATAAGAACGCCAGGGGCCTTACAACTACAGCGCTAAGTCAAACCACAAAGAACACAAAGAACACGAAGGAAATAGAGCATGAATCGTGGCAGAAATGCTGGGGTGCCCCTACACGTAGCAGCAAATAAGTTGGTTCATGGAAGATGCGAACAACTTGCTCC
>JADZFK010000119.1 GCA_020849945.1 Pirellulales bacterium
CCTTGCTCTTTTAGAATTCGACCATGCCCGGCACTTGTGTAATAGGTTTGCAGTGGGGCGACGAAGCCAAGGGGAAGATCGTCGACCGGTTGACGCGCGAGCACGATTTTGTGGTGCGGTATCAGGGTGGGGCCAACGCGGGTCACACGGTCGTCGTGGGCGACCAAGTGTACAAGCTTTCGTTGCTGCCCAGCGGCATTCTTACGCCGGGCGTTACCTGCGTCATTGCCTCCGGCGTGGTGATGAACCCGGCTCGGGTGATTGAGGAGTTGGACGAGCTGGCAAAGCGCGGCGCCGGCCATGCCGACAACTTGCGGCTCAGCGATCGCGCGCACGTCATCTTCCCCTGGCACTTTGCCGAGGATCGGGCACTCGACAAGAACACGTCGGACGGCGAGAACATTGGCACGACGGGCCGCGGCATCGGGCCCTGTTACCGCGATAAGGTGGGCCGCTCCCATGCGATCCGCTTGGGCGACATGTATCGCGCAACGTTTCGCTCGCAAGTCGAACATATCGTCGAGGCAAAGAACCGTGTGCTGGCCGTTCAGTATCAGGCGGGTGAATTCACGCCGCTCGATGCCTCCGCGATCTTTCGCGAATACTCGGCGTATGCCGAGCGGTTGCGGCCCTATGTGTGCGATACGACGGAACTCTTGCTCTCCGCAGTGGAGAGCGGCAAGCGCTTGCTGTTCGAAGGCGCGCAAGGAGCGTTGTTGGATGTGGATCACGGCACGTACCCGTTCGTCACGAGCAGCAACAGCTCGGGGGTGGGGATCGCGGCCGGGGCGGGCGTGCCGCCGCGGTGCATCGACCGGTGCATCGGGGTGGTGAAGGCCTATTCGACTCGCGTCGGCGGCGGGCCTTTCCCCACCGAACAAGACAACGAAACGGGCCAGTATCTACGCGATCGCGGCAACGAGTACGGTACGGTAACACGTCGGCCGCGGCGCTGCGGGTGGCTCGATATCGTCGCCTTGCGTTACACAAGCCGGTTGAGCGGGGTCGATACGTTGGCGGTGATGCTGCTCGACGTGCTGAGCGGCTTGGATGAGATCAAAATATGCACGGCCTACGAAATCGACGGCAAGCAAACAACCCGATTCCCCAGCCACGTGGACGACTTGCGGCGGGCCAAGCCGGTGTACGAATCGGTGCCGGGGTGGCGCGAGGAAATCACCGGTTGCCGCAAGCACGACGATCTGCCGAACCCTGCGCGGGCGTACTTGGCTCGCGTGAGCAAGCTACTAGGGCGACCGATTGGGCTGGTTTCCGTCGGGCCTGAACGCGACCAAACGATTGTCGTCAACTAATTGTATCGCAAGATGACTGGAGACGACGCAACGCCGCTGTTAGAGATTCCACTGGAGCGTCGGCCCCGGCACGTGGCCATCATCATGGACGGCAATGGGCGGTGGGCCGAGCGGCAACATTTGCCGCGGGTCGCTGGGCATCAACGAGGTGTCGATTCGGTGCGGCGAACCACCGAGGAGTGCGCCCGCCTGGGGATCGAGCAGCTTACGCTGTATTGCCTTTCTAGCGAGAATTGGAAGCGGCCGCAGACCGAAATCAACTTCCTAATGCACTTGCTAGAACAGTACATGATCGAGGAACGCACCACGATCATGGCGAACAACGTGCGGGTGCGCATGCTAGGCCGCCGCGGAGAGATTCCCGAGCAAGTGCTGCGAGAGCTCGATCGCACGGTCGAGTTGAGCAGCACGAACTCGGGAATGTGGCTCAATCTGGCGATCAATTATGGTGGTCGGGCTGAACTGGTGGATGCCGCTCGCGAACTTGCACAGCTCGTGGAACAGGGGCAACTGTCGCCGGCGGATATCGACGAGGGGGCGCTCGCAACGCACCTGTACACGGCCGGCGCCCCCGACCCCGACTTACTGATCCGCACGGCCGGCGAAATGCGAATCAGCAACTTCTTGCTCTGGCAGATAAGTTACGCGGAAATTTGGGTCACCGAAAAATGCTGGCCAGAATTCGACGAAGCAACCCTCCACGACGCAATCCGCGCGTACGCCAGCCGGCATCGGCGGTTCGGCGGACTGGCAACGTGAGTGACTCTGCCCACGCCCCCCGAGCGGTTTAACTTTGCCTCGACGCGAAGACTTGGCGGAGCGGAGCTTGAAACGAGGAATTGCCAATCTCGTTTCGCGCACCGCCCAAACAACGAATGAATGATTCACTCGGCATGTTAGGAGTCATTTCCGAATTTCTTTATCAGCCATTCCAATACTGCCTTTTGATCGGCAATCGTTGCTCGGCGCACTTGCGCGAGCAAATGAACCTGATCGGGCTTCGGGGGAGCAGTGTTTTGTAGGCCCTCGTTGCAGTTTGTGCAAACGGCTCGCAGGTTGCCTGGCGAATCGTCTCCGCCCTTTGATTTATCGATAATATGCCCGAGGGTCAGTCGAACGGTGCGAGATCCACCTAACGGGTCGGGGTCACCGGCTGCAACGCCACACATCTGGCATGTGTACCCATTTCTTTCCAGAACCCAAGCTCTTGTTTCCTTGGAAATGTCACGCTTGAACGCGGGCACCCGCTTTACTGTCAGCAAGAGGTATTGCCCCGCTTTCAAATCGGCTCGATCCTTGTGAGAGAGAATTTGATATCCCTCCTCATTGCGAAGTTCGCGCACGCGTCGGGCCCATTCCACGGCTCCTCCGGCGGCCTCTTGGATGTCTTTGGATTCCAAGACCTTGCCCAAGTTTTTCAAGAAGAACTCAAGGATTCGCTTCTTAGAACCCAAACGCTTTTTGGGACTCATGGAGCATGCGTTTCTTGAAGATAGTTGAATAATCAGGATTTAGTTCAACGAGGATCGCCTTGCGTCCAAGTTGCTGGGCAACAACCCCGGTAGTACCGGACCCGCCAAAAGGATCTAGAACCGTGTCATCCTCACGAGACCCCAGCAGGATGCAACGACGAGCAAGTTCGCGCGGGAAGGCGGCTGGATGACCCTTGCCTTTTGCATCGGGGCCGATCAACCAATAGTTCCGCAGATTTGCTCCCGATGTTTCTCGAACGGCGTTCGAATCGTAGTAGTAGTCGATTCCCTTGGCCATCAGGAAAATTTCTTCGGTTGCGTTTGTGGGGCGATTCTTGACGCTTTCTGGCATGGGGGCTTTCTTAATCCAAGTAATTCTTGAACGAAGAATCCAACCGTCCGATTGAAGGGCAAAGGCAACCCTCCATGGCAAGCCCATCAAGTCTCGGTCCTTTAGTCCCCAAACCTTGGGTACTTTGCAATTTCGTTTTTGGATGAGTTTCTTTGTATTCCCCACCACCGCGTTAGGACCACAATTGCCCGTACCACCGTTACGTGCATAACCATCACCCACGTTCAACCACAAAGTTCCATCTTTGCGCAAGACACGGTGGACTTCTCGGAATATTTCAACAAGATGCTCCACGTAGGATTCTGGGGAATGTTCGGTGCCAATTTGCTCAGGGTGGTCATAGTCGCGCAGACCCCAATAGGGCGGTGATGTCACACAGCACTGCACGCTCTGTGCCGGGAGCGACTTGATGACTTCGCGGCTGTCTCCAATCAGAAGTTCAACTTGGCCGATTCGCATAACCATCCTTGGAAGTATAGGAGGAATTCGGATATTATACGATTGTTCACATGATTAAAACAGGGGCGTTCTGCCTTGTCAATAATCCCGAACGCAGTCAATCTTGCGGTCCGACGGTCATTCGCATGGATTGATTACCTGGAATCCAAGGTTGTTTGTATCCATTGAAGGATTACTTGCGGAATGCTTAAAACTCGGGCAGCGTTTCGCTCGCAACTTGCTCGGTCATTTTCTGGTGGTAGTCGGCCAGTTTCTTTCGTAGCTCGGGGCGCGAGTTGGCGAGGATTCGGAGGGCCAACAGGGCGGAATTCTTCGCGCCATGCGAACCGATGGCAAGCGTACCCACCGGGACGCCGCCCGGCATTTGTGCGATGGCCAGGAGCGCATCGAGGCCGCCCAGGGCTGGGCTGGACATCGGAACTCCCAAGACGGGGAGGAGCGTTTGGGCCGCCACAACGCCCGGCAGGTGGGCCGCCAAGCCAGCGGCCGCAATGATCACTTCAAGGCCGCGTTCTTCGGCCGTCGAAACAAAGTCCGTCACGAGCTGGGGCGAGCGATGGGCCGAGGCGACCTTGGCCTCATACGGCACGCCAAATTCGGAGAGAATCTTACCGGCAGCCTGCATCGTTTCCCAATCGCTTTTGGAACCCATCAAGATGCCGACAAGTGGTTGTTGAGCTGGAGTGGTCATAGGGGGAAAGTTGGAACGCGAAGAGGGGGGATGTGGAAGGGGGGAGGAAAGTGTTGCAAGGCGGCTGGATGCCGGGCGTTGGGTGGGCCTTTGTGGGGCTAAGGTTGGCGTGGTCGCAGCTGCCTGGCGGCAGCCGCTAACGCGATGCGTGAAGTGAATATCAGCCGGTGGTCATGCGGTTATAGCGGCCGAAGACCATCCGACCGGCGCTCGTTTGCAGCACACTGGTAACGGTGGCGGCAACCTGTTCGCCGACGTGGTCGCGGCCACCTTCGATCACGACCATCGTGCCATCTTCCAGGTACCCAACGCCTTGCCCAGCTTCTTCTCCCGCTTTGACAATACGAACGTCGATCGCCTCGCCGGGCAGAAAGACGGGCTTCAGCGAGTTGGCGATATCGTTGAGGTTGATGACGCCGACATTGTGGAGCTTGGCAACTTTGTTCAGGTTGTAATCGTTCGTAACGACCTTGCCCTCCAGGTGTTTTGCCAACAACACGAGCTTTTGGTCAACGGGCTGAGAGGCGAATTCGGGTAGCTCGCGATCGTAGATCATCAGGTCAACTTTGGGATCGCCACGGAGTCGATTTAGAATATCAAGGCCGCGACGCCCGCGGCCACGCTTGAGCTTGTCGCTCGAATCGGCAATGGCCTGCAATTCGGCAATCACGAATTGGGGCATGACGAGTTGGTTATCGATGATGCGGGTCTCGACGATATCGGCAATTCGGCCATCGATGACAACGCTCGTGTCGAGAACGTAGGGCTTGAGCCCTTTCACTTCTTTGGCAAACTCCACGTAGGGGATGATGAAGCGAAAGTCGTTCTTGGTTTGTAGCAGAACGCTAATGCAGGAATAGCAGATGACCGTTGCGAGCGCGAGTTGAAGCCAGTCGGCAAGCCAGGCGTTGCGAGTCGGCAACAGGGGGGAAAGGGCGAGTTGGAAGACGTAGGTCAAGAACAGGCCGATGATGGTGCCAAAATAAACCGCGGTGATGGTATCGAGCCGCTTCCGCTTGATGGAGAAATCGGCGGCCAACACACCCACGGCCACCACAAGCACCCCCAAGAACGCGGCCCAGGTCAGCCAGCCGTAGCTTCCTTCGAGCACGGGCGACTGGGCCAGGCGAAACCCCAGCGCGATCGCCACGGCCAAAAATACTACCCGCAGAATGACCAGTGCCATAACTTGACGAACTCCGAAACATCACGTTGAGAAGGAATGAAATAGGTAGCTCAGCTTGAAAGATAATGGGAATGGAGTGAGGCAACTCCACTCGGGCGAACTACCGTTTCCATCTTACCAACCCCGGGGACGGTCCACCATTGGTGGGGCCCAGCACGCAGGGCCGAGCAATGATTCACTCTGGGTAGGCAAGCAGGTAGGTCCCTCGAGCCGAGCGGGACACGGAATTACCAACGCCGTTTCCACTTTCACGAATCGTGCCGCTCGGCTCGCAGTACCTGCTTCTCGGCCCAAATTGAAAGGCGGTTCGACCCTGGCCCAGCGCGGAATTATCACCACAAAGTCACTGAGGGCACGGAGTCGAATCCGCCGAACGACTTCGCTGCGGAGAGCTCGCGGAAGTGGTTTCCCAGAAAGCTAGATAGCCAACCCGTTCCGGGGCGGTGGCGGAACTAAAGAAGCGTTCTACGCCTGCGAGAGGCGGCGGTGTTCATCGAATGCAAACCGATCGGTCATGCCGGCCAAGTAGTCGGCCACCGTGCGAGGAAGCCCCTCGGTTTCGGCAAGCTGCTGAAACTTAACTGGTAACAGGCTGGGTTCTTTCAGGAAGCGGTCAAACAGTTCCATCAGCCGATGCTGAGCCGGTCGGCGCTTGGCCAACAAGGTTGGGTGACGATAGACGTTTTGCAGAAGAAAATGTTCCAGTACGGATTTCTTGTCGCTAAGTTCAGGGCTGGACGTGACCAGCGGTGGGGCTTGGTGAACATCGCCCACCGTTCTAATTCGATGATCTGAGAGCAAGTGGCTGGCATTTGCAACAAGATCCGTCACTTGGCAGTCGATGAGTTCGTGGACGACTGCCCGCAACACTTGGCGATGCGAAAGGGACGGATGCCGCTGAACGACACGGTCGCGGGCATCGCGCCAAAAGGGCACCTCAAGGAGTTGTTCGACCGTCAGCAAGCCAAGCTCCAGGGAATCGTCGGCATCGTGCGCGTTGTAGGCGATGCTATCGGCCGCATCGACGACTTGCACTTCCAAGAGAGGGCAAGCGGGCGGGGGCGGAGGGGTGAGGGGATCGCGGCTTGCGCGGTTCTTCAGGTGTTTGCGGGCTCGGTAGGCTTGCCCTTCGAGAACCTCATGGCTGAGGTTGAGGCCCGGGTGCGGCCGATAGCTCGATTCGAGCAGTTCGCACACGCGTAGAGCCTGGGCATTGTGGTTGAATCCACCGTGATTCTGTAGGCAATCGTTGAGCGTATCTTCGCCCGAGTGGCCGAAGGGTGGGTGGCCCAGGTCGTGTGCAAATGCCAGCGCTTCGACAAGGTCCTCGTTGATCCTGAGAGCACGGGCGATGGTACGTGCGATCGAAGCAACTTCGAGCGTGTGCGTTAGGCGTGTGCGATGGTAATCGCCCATCTCACCTGTGAAGACCTGCGTTTTGTGGCTTAGGCGGCGGAAGGCGGCGCAATGGAGAATGCGATCTCGATCGCGTTGGTACGGACCCCGATAAGGATGAAGCGGCTCGGGGTGGCGACGGCCCAGCGAATCGGCGCTGTGCATCGCGTAGGACGCCAAGAGTGCCGATTCGCGCAGTGTGGTGAGATCGGGAGGCGGCATGGCAGGTTGACGGAAAAGTGCTGGAAATTGCGTTGGATATCGGAACGGCAAGCCGCTTGGGGAATCGATGGAAGTGGATACGCTCTCGTTTCGTCACTGGTTGGGGGGCGAAAGTGAATCGGAAAGAAGTTGCCAAAGGGCTTCGAGTGATTGAGGGATCACACGAGTGCCTGCGAGAACCGGCATGAAGTTGTTATCGCCACTCCAACGGGGCACAAGATGCCAATGCAAATGCCCTGGCAGGCCGGCGCCTGCAACTCGCCCCAGATTCACGCCGATGTTAAAACCTTCGGCCCCGAGCAACTCGCGGTAAACGGTTGTCAACCTGGCGAGCAGGGCCATGCAGGCCACGTGTTCCTCGCGGGTCATTTCTTCGAGGCTTCCGACGTGCCGGAGTGGCGAAACGAGCAGGTGCCCGTTGTTGTACGGATATCGATTCAGGATGACGATGGCGTGAGTCTCTCGGATCGCAACGAGGAGTTGCCGATCCGCATCGGCGGCCGAATCGAATTCGGCGGAAGCCCGGCAGAGAAAGCAAGCTTCTTCGGCACCCTCGCGCCAAGAGCGCGGCTCGGGAGGCGGTGCGTCGGATCGCTCACCACCCGTCACGTAGTCTAATCGCCACGGTGCCCACAACCTTTCAAAACTCACGATGGAACCATGTCAGGGTTGATTGAATGAGTGGCCAGTCGAGTTA
>JADZFK010000120.1 GCA_020849945.1 Pirellulales bacterium
CAAATTGGGCGAGTGTATTGGAAATCAGCCCGAAGCGTCAGCGAGGGAAAAAGCACATATTCCCTCGCTGACGCTTCGGGTTAGTGAGTCCTCGCTGTCCCGAACATGGATAACTGATCGGCCCTGGGCTGGGGTGGCTACTCCTTTGCCCGCTTTGCGGCCTGTTCCTTCTGCTGGCGGATGCGCATCAAGTCGAGGAATATTTCCTTGGCTCGTGGGTCAGCCCGGTTTAGTTCGGTCAACCGCTTGATGGAGTGTGCGGCGGCTTCCAGCCGTTTGTCGTCGCCCGTGGTTTCGTATCGTTTCAGCTGCAGCAGTGCAAGTGCCATGCGGAAGTCGTAATTTCGCGGCGCAAGTTCGCACGCTCGCCGCAGTGCGGCATCGGCCGGTTCCGGGTCTCCGAGCAAGTATCGCAACAAGCCAAGCCGATGGAAGATTTCGGCATGGTCGGGCGCGAGCTTGGCATCGCGTTCGAGAAGGTCGGCTTCCTCGAGACGAAGTTTGCGTATTTCGGCGGGGTTGGCACCCTGCTCCTCCATGATCGAGGCCAATTCGCCACGGGCACCCGTGAGGTAGGGTTCGAGTTTGATCGCGGTGGTCAGGTGCTCCATCGCTTGATCGATCCGTCCATGGTGACGATCGAGCGAAGCGAGCGAAAGGTGCCCGGCCGCGTGGTCGAGCGCCAGTTCGACGCTTCGGCGATACTCCTGCATGGTTTGTTCGAACACTTGGCGTTGGCGATCGGTAAGTTGATCGAGCGGCAGGTAGGCAAGCCGCAAGGCGGCTTCGATGCGGACGGCCCGCGACGGGTCTTCGATAAGCTTTGCAAGTGCGGCGACGATGCGATCGGGGTCGTCTTGGGGCAGCGAGCGAATTGCTGATAGCCGCAGGAGCGGCTCGCGTGCGTCGAGAGCTTCCTGCCGAGCGCGAGCGCTAGCGGCTGAAGGATAGTTTGCCAAGAGTTCGATGGCGGTGGCCCGCACTAGGATGGGAGTCGTGATTCGCCCCAGGAGTTCGAGCAGCCGTTTTTCGCCTTCTGGTTGAGCGGTGCGGCCGGCCTGAATCGCGGGGGCCCAATGGGGAAGTTGACGATTGGGGCTATTCTCGCCGTACCATGTGCGAATGGCGTTGGCGGCCCATTCGTGGGTTTCTTGGGGTTTCGTATGACAGTTGTTGCAGGCGTTCGTGGTGCCGAGCAGGGCCGAGAGGTCGGGGCGAGGTACGCGGAAACTGTGGTCCCGCCGCTCGTCGATAACCATGTAGGTGCGCGTGGGCATGTGGCACTGGATGCACTGGGCCCCGGGGGTGCCAACCTCGTGATGATGATGGGCTGGCGTATCGTACTTCGCGGGGTCGTGGGCCTCGTGACATTGCGTACACAAAGCGTTGCCTTGGAAACGCAACTTCAGAGAATGCGGTTCGTGGCAGTCGGTACATTTGACGCGGTTGGCGTACATCTTGCTTTGCAAGAACGAGTCGTACTCATACACTTCGTCCCAGATTTGCCCATCGGCCTGGTAAAGCCCTTCGGCAAGCGTAACGGGCACGTAGTGATCGAGAAACGGCCGGCCTGGCCGAAACTCTTCATGCACTTGATAGCGCCGCGCGTGGCACTTAGCACACATTTCCAGTTGAGTATCGGTATTCTTATCTTGGAGGCGAGTGAGGCCGAAGCCGAGTTGGCGGTCCCAAAACGGAGAGAGCCGCTGGGCCAGTTCGACGTGAACGCTGCCCGGGCCATGACATTCTTCGCAGCTTACGTTGATCTCCTCCCACGTCGTGTGGTACGTGTTCGTGGCGACTTCGTAATTCTTGTGGACGTTTGTCGAATGGCAATCGGCGCAGGTCGAGTTCCAATTCTGCCCAATGCCGGTCCAATGAAGGGGGTCGCCTGGGGGGATGCGCTCGTTGGGCACGTCGGGAGGCACCACGTAGAACCAGCGGCGGTTGCGAACGTCCCACGCTTCGCGAAGCACTTGCACGCGGCCATCGGGGAACTCGACCATGTACTGCTGAAGCGGCCTCGCGCCGAAGGTGTACTTCACTTCGTAATCGTGATGTTGGCCATCGGGGCCTTCCGTGTTCACCAGAAACTTTTCGCCTCGGCGGAAGAACCTTGTGACGACGCCCTGGTACTCGAACGACGCATCTTGGAAATCTCCCAGCACCGATTCTTCGGTGGCGAGGGCCATCGCGCGATCGTGGTCGGAGCCCGACCAGGCTTTGTGCTCGGATACGTGGCAGCGGGCGCACGTTTGGCGGCCAACATAGGTAGGGTTCGCCGCGACATCGGCCGGGATCGTGCGCCACCAATTCCAGGCAAGCAACCCGATTGCCATCGCGAATGCAACCACGATCGCGACAAACGCACGACGAAATGCGGGACGAGGCATGGTTCAAGGTACGCGAGAAATCACGAAGGGGGCACACGCTGCGCCTCAATTGTGGCTCGCGGGGGTCTCGCTGTCTATTCTGGATGCAAACTGGATAGGGCCAAGCCGCGCTTCACTTTGGGGAGGGAAGTAGGTGCCGCGAGCCGAGCAGCACTTTCCGTGAAGTGGATATCGAGTAGGTAATTCCGTGTCCCGCTCGGCTCGCGGGACCTACCCTGAGGTCCTACGCGATTGGATGGCGAGGGCCGCATCGTCGAGAAGCTCTTCAACACCGGAAAATTGCCGTGACGCGAACTTATTCCGCGGCGTTTGGCGAAATCGCTGATTCGGCGCTGGCAGGCAATTCGCCGACGAGGAACCCATCGATCTCGGCCCAGCTTTTCCAGGAGGTTTCCAAGTCCTTCAGGTACGCCAAGTTCTTGGCGGCGTAGATTTGCTGCACGTTGTACAACTGAAGGTATTCCAACTCGCCTTGCTGATATCCCATGTTGGTAAGATCGAGCGTTTCCTTCGCGGCAGGCAGAATGGTTTGCGTGTACTTGGCCACACGCTGGCGGGCCGAGAGGTAATCGCGGAAGGCCGTCGAGAGTCGTTGCCGAAGCGAAAGCTCCCTCGATTCCAGAGCGGCACGGGCGGCCGCCAGTTCGCCACATGCTTGTGCAATCGCGCCTTGATTGCGATTGTACACAGGAAGCGGAACACTCAACTGCACATTGGCGATGGTATCTTCCGTGGCGTTGTCGTACTGAACCCCGGATTGGAGATTGACGTTCGGAACCCGTCCGGCGGCTTGCCGTTGCACATTCCATCGCGCTCGATCCACATCGAAACGAAGTTCGGAGAGTTCGGGGCTATCTTGGGCAAGTCGATCGAAGACCGGCTCGAACTCGAGTTCCGGCAGCGGTTGTGCGAACGTATCCTCTAACTGATCGACTTCGTGCTCTTCGACTCCCAATACCGAAGCCAATCGCCTTCGGGCGGCTTCGTAACGCGCGGTCGCCTGCTGTTCGAGCAGAAGTGCGGAGTCGTTCTCGATCTGGCTTTGCAGCAAAGCCGTCTTGGCGATGTCCTTCGCTTGTAGCCGCTGGCGCGAAACGCTGACCGAACGCTCGGCGATTTCGCTAAGCTGATGAGCCAACGCGAGCGTTCGCTGGGCGGCGAGTAGCTCGAAGTAGCTTTTTCGCGCCGTGGTGAGGACTTGCCAGCGGGCGATCTCCAAGCGTGCTTCCGCGGCCGCTTGTTCGCGCATCGCAACGGCTCGGTTCAAGTCGAGCTTGCCTGCCGTTACGAACTCTTGGCTGAGGAAGCCGCCCTGCTGGCCGGCCCGGCCGTCGTTGCCCATTTCATTACCGGCGTAGCCGATCTCGGGATTCGGTCGCAACCCAACCTGCAACCAATTGCCGCGGGCCGCGCGAACACGGGCCGCCGCTTCACGCAACGTCGGGTGAAAGGTTTCCGCAAGCTCCTCGGCCTTCTTCAGGCTCAGCGGCTCTCCGGCGAGAGTGGCCGACTTCTGAGAAACGAGAGAAGCGGAAAGCGATGCCTCGCCATCCACGGCCGCCTGCAGTACCACGGGCCTGGTTGGCGCCACGGGCTTGGCCCCATCGAGTAGAGGGTATCCGGAAATCGGAGCCGCTTTCAGCCCCAGGCTTTGCCCGGGGTTCGCCGCGACGGCGTATGCGGAAGCGCAACCGCCATCGATAGACAGCCCCCGGCTCTGCCGGGGGGTTGCTGCAATGTCACGATACGCGGAAGGCTCGACCCCCGGCAAAGCCGGGGGCTGTGTATCCAAAACTCGGACACCCTCATCTCGTTCGGCCACAGCTTCGCCCTGGGCGATGGCGGCATCTTGGGCCAGCACTGCGCATGAGCTTGCAGCCGCAATCACCATTGCGTATCCGGCAGCACGAAGAACTGGAAACCCCACTTTTCGGCACCTTGGAATGCTGCTAGCGAACCACCACTCTCTGGGACACGTATTGGATATCGGATATAAACGTTAGTAGGGCCTAGCGGCGTTGTCAGAATCTTCGCTAAAGCCTTGCTAACTCAGCCACCCTTGCCAGCAGTTCTAGCATCGCCTGCGACCAACTCGCACCATGTGCTACGAACCCGGTGCCGCGGCCGAGCCCAGCAGGATCGCGGAACGGCACTCGATCACTTGCGGGGCGAAAGGTCGATGACATGTGCGCATCACCCTTCCAAGTTGAAACCGCACGAACCGTGCGGGCAGCCAGCCTGCTGTTGCTGCTGGTCGCGTGTTTTGAAGGCCCTTTCAATCCTCAAGAGAACCGTTCTCGGGAGAACGTTTCTCAGCAGGACAAGAGCGAGCAACACAACATCGTTTTGGCCCCCAAGGCTGCCGAGCCTCGAATCGCCCAGCGCAACGGACGAGCGAAGAACAACACAGCCAGGAAACCCGGAACCAGGGCGGCAGAAAGGACCGATAGCGAAATGGATGGCAAGACAGAAGGCAAGCTTGAAACGGCAACATTCGGCTCGGGCTGCTTCTGGTGTAGCGAAGCCGTGTTCCAGCAGATTCGTGGCGTGAAGTCGGTTGTTTCGGGCTACAGCGGCGGCGACTTCGTGAATCCTACTTACGAAGATGTTTGCACGGGCCGAACTGGCCACGCCGAGGTTGTTCAAGTCACCTTCGATCCGACCCTCATTTCGTTTGATGAGCTTCTCAAAGTCTTCTGGCAAACACACGACCCCACCACACCCAACCAACAGGGGAACGACCTAGGGCCGCAGTATCGCTCGGCCGTTTTCTACCATTCCGAAGACCAACGCCGCGTGGCCGAGGCGTACAAGAAGCAGCTTAACGAATCACGCGCGTTCGCGGCCCCGATCGTCACGGAGATTTCGCCGCTCAAGAATTTCTATCCTGCCGAAAAGTACCATCAGGATTACTTTGAGACGAATCCGTCGCAAAGGTACTGCCAATTTGTGATTCGCCCCAAGCTGAAGAAGTTCCGCAAAGAGTTTGCGGATATCCTCGCAACGCCGGAAACCAAGTAGGCCCGCCCCACTAAATTTCACCACGAAGTTACGAGGAGATGGAATGACGGGATAGGCTCGACTTTTTCCGTTTTTCCGGACCAATAGCTCTAAATTGATCTAGGGGTGAATTCACCATTGGCAATCTGCCATTTGAAATTGGTCATTTCAGAAATGCCCAATGACAAATGACAAATTTGCAATGACCAATTCTGCCCTCTCCGTGGCTTCGGGCCTCCGTGGTGAAATGCTACAATTCACTCACCACGGACTGAAGTCCGTGCCACGCACCCTTCGTGCGAGACGCAATCGCCTGCGAACCCGGATTCTTGCATAACCCTCAAGAAGCGCGGCGCGAGACGCGGTCGGTTGCCGCGGCGGTGGGTTGGAAGATGCCGGGGTCATCGGCACCATCGTCGTTCCAATCGCCGACGACGGGTAGATCGCCCGCGCCGCCAAGTTCGAACACCTTGTCTTGCGCGTCGATCTGCCGATTCGCGTTTGTATCCACGATCCATCGGCCGGCCCGGAAGACGCCGATCTCATCGACGCCATCACGGTTAAAATCGCCGACGACAGGCAGATCGCCAGCCTGGCCAAAAACCGCTTGGGTGTCGGTCTCGGTGAATCGTCCGTCGCCGTTGGTGTCGAGCACCCACTGCCCGTCGCGGTACACGCCGATCTGGCGGATGCCGTCGCCATTCCAATCACCGGCCACCGGCGTATCCAGCGGTTGCCCATAATGAAATACGTGATCGATCACATCGGCCCGCGTGATGCCGAGCGCCGTACGCTTCAGCAGGCGAGCGCCGCTGGTCGCCTCCTCCGCGGTGGGTGGCATGTTCTTCATCTTTGCCAGCGGCACCGTCGGTATGTTGTCGGCGTCCGGTAGACCCGGCTCGTGCTCGATCGCCCACGGGTCACGCATCCATGCCGGACCGTAAATCCCGATATCGGTCTTGCCGTCGGCATCCCAATCGCCCGTAATGGGGCTATCATCTTCCGTGCCCAGCTCGGCCCACAGATCGCCTTCGTCCCACTTGCCGTTGCCGTTAAGGTCGATGAACCACTTGCCCTCGATGAACACGGCGATATCGGTAACGCCGTCGCCGTTAAAATCGCCGGTGACGGGCGTCGACCGGCTTGTGCCGAACAGTTCGTCGCGCAGCACTTCCACCTGATTGCCGTTGAGTGTGGCCAGCGTCCAGCGGGCCTGATCCATCGGCACGTTCTTCCAACCTTGCAAGTCGAGCTGGGTAGACGCGAGCATCGCCTTCACTTCCGCGGGCTCCATGCTGCGAGGCCAACCCGCGTTCACCACGCTCAAGTGCCACGTATAACCGACAACGCTCGAACCTCCGAAGATATCGGGCGCCTTGCGGGGTGGCACGAGCGGCACATAGGGCAACGGCGGAGTTACAGGAATCGCCGGTGGACCGAATACGGGCGGCGGCGGTTCTTCGGGTGGCGGCGGTGGCGGCACAAACGGCGGCCCATCCGAAAATGTGACTTCGCTAAAGTTGTTCTCTTCCCCGTGCTGCCCGTAAACCAGCGGAATCGCAAGAATCACATCCGAACCGAAGCTGACTCGGAATTGTTCGATGAGCGTTTCCTCACTCGGCGTCGGAATCCCGCTGTTCAACAGGCCGTTCGGATTCGTGGCAAAACCACCGAGCGTTCCCGGCGTATCGACGTTATCGACAACGCCGCTCGGCTGCACTTCGACCACCGCGTAAATCCCCCCGCGCAACCCGCCGAAGTGGTAATAACCATTCGCATCGGTGACGACGCGGATCGGATCGGCAGCCGCCCCGGCGTACGTGCCGGGTAGCGCGTTGCCAACCAGAATCGGAACGCCAGTGAGGCCGTTCCGCAGCTCCAGCGTAACGCCGGCGAGAGGCGTATCATCGGCCGTGCGGGCACCGTTCCGAAGCGCCGCGATCTCTTCCGGCGAAAGCAACTGATCGGTGACGATCGGCGCGCCGTCGATGTACACGTAACCCGAAAGCTCGGCGGGAGGCAACTCGCAGAAGTCGTAATGCACCAGGTGCTGCGAGGAACCGATCGGGATCGTACCCAGTTCGTTCGTGCTCACAACGATGCCGCCGCCGCTGCCGAGGTGCGATTCGTCGTCGAAGTATTGCACGGGCTGATGCTCGCGGACACTGTAGATGCCAGGCCGCAAGTTCGTGAATTGGTATTCGCCGTTGGCATTCGTGGTCGTCGTGGCGATTACCACGCCGTTGCCGTTGAGCAGATCGATCTGCACATCGGGTATCGGTTGCCCCGCTTGCACCAGCGACTCATCGCACACAATGACGCGGCCGGCAATCGAGCCGGGCAGCAGTTCGCCGAAGTTGTACTCGGTGCCCGCCTGGCCCCAATTGATTGTGACTTGGGAGATGCTGTCGCCCGGCGGCGAAACGGCCGCCGTGCCGCCGAGGTTGCCGGGCGTATCCTTGCCATCGAGCCAACCGGCCGGATGCACTTCCACCACCGTGTACGTGCCGG
>JADZFK010000121.1 GCA_020849945.1 Pirellulales bacterium
CGGAATACGCCATACTCGTTGATGAGAAGGCCGCGATCCTTCGCTAGTCCGCGGAGAATGATGTTGTGATCCTTCGAGCCAGTGAAGTATTGCAGGGCCGCGCCGAACGATTTGTGGGTCACGACGCGCAAGTCGATCTGCAGGCCACGGCCGAGCCGGATCGACATTTTGGTTTCGCCACGAGCCAATACGGTAGCCAACTCCTCGAACCGTTGAAGATGATCCATAACGCCGTTGGCGTCGTTGGCATCGACGAGCAGGTCAAGATCGCCGACCGTTTCGCGGCCACGGCGGTAGCTGCCCGCCACCTCCATTTGCCGAATGCCTTTGAGTTTGCGCATGTGGGTGAGCAACTCTTGCACGATTTCATCGGCATGTGCCCAGTACATGCGATCTTCAGCCCGGGCGGCCAGGTCGATGCCCGAGAGGATTTTGTCCTGCGTCTTCTTGCCGAAGCCCTTCAACTCGGCAATCGTCCCTGCTTCGCAGGCGGCCCGCAGGTCGTCGAGCGAGGCGATCTTCAATTCGTTGAACAGTGCAGCCGCCTTCTTGGGTCCAAGCCCAGGCACTCGCATGATGGCCAGCACGCCGCCCGGCACTTCCGTGCGAAGCTGATCGAGCATTTCGATCGAGCCTGTGCCGAGCAGCTCGACGATCTTTTGAGCCAGGTCATCCCCGATGCCATCGAGCTCGGTAAGGTCGCGGTCGGGGTCCGCGGCAAGCGAGGCAAGCGACTCTCCCAGGTCGCCGATCCGCCGAGCCGCATTGCGATAGGCCCGCACTCGAAACGGGTTCGCGTTTTGGAACTCCAGGAGATCGGCGATTTCGTCGAACGCGGCGGCAATGTCGCGGTTGGTCATGCCGCTATCATAAGGGACCAGGGATCAGGGGTCAGCGGGCGGGGAGAGGTGACAGGGGATAGGGAAGGGGGAATTGCCGCCAACAGGTGCCGGCGATTTGCGGCTGGAGAGTTAGGAACTCAAACGGATTCCTTCCCCTAACCCTCCCCAACTGGGGAGAAGTGTGCTGAGGCAGGTATTAGACCAACATCGCTTCGGCGATGGCTTCTTCAGCGGCTTCGAGCGCTGCCGGAAGCGAGGGAGACGTAGATTCCGCCTCGGCCCACAGCGAGAGCTTGTTGAGGCCATCGAGGGCGGCCACCTTGTAGCACTCGGCCATCGTGGGATAGTTGAAGACCGTATCGCGGAAGTACTCGATCGTGGCACCAAGCGACATGACGGCCTGACCGATGTGGATGATCTCGGTGGCCGACTCGCCAATCACATGCACGCCCAATAGCTCGCGCGTCTCGCGGTGGAACAGCAGCTTCAGCATACCCTGGGTATCGCCGGCGATCCGTCCGCGGGCAATTTCGCTAAAGCGGGCGATGCCAACTTCATACGGCACGCGGGCGTTGGTAAGTTGCTCCTCGTTCTGGCCCACCATCGAAATCTCGGGGATCGTGAACAGTCCGTAAGGCATATATTGGCACGGCTTGAACTCGTGCCCCAACATGTGGCAGGCTGCGTGGCGGCCCTGTTCCATCGCGGCGCTCGCCAGCGCGGGGAAGCCGACCACGTCGCCGACGGCGTAAATATGCGGTACAGCCGTTTGGAATTGCTCGTTGCACTTAATGCGGCCGCGGCTGTCGGCATCGAGCCCGGCGTTGGAAAGCTGCAGGTTGACCGTATCACCGACGCGGCCAACGCTGAACAACACCGTTTCGCCCAACAGGCGTTTACCGCTTTCCAGCTCGACAGCAACCCGGCCGGGCTTCGGCTCGCGGATGTCGACGACACTTTCGCCCAAACGGAACACCATTCCCAGCGAACGGGCATGGTACAGCAGGCCTTCGATAATTTCGCGGTCACAGAATTCGAGGAGGTTTGCACGACCATCGATCACGGTAACACGCACGCCCAAGGTGGCGAACATGATGGCATATTCGAGGCCAATGACGCCGCCGCCAACCACGATCATCGAACGCGGAACCTTCGCCAGGCTGAGCACCTCGTCGGAGTCGAAAATCGTCTCCGCTTTGAACGGAATATGACTGGGCCGCGTCGGCCGGGTCCCCGGGGCTAACAAGATGTGTTTGCCTTTGAGCACGTGCTTATCCCGGCTACTGGTGACCTCGATGCGATGCGGGTCGAGGAACGCGGCCTCGCCGCACACCACATGGATGGAATTCCGCGCAAACTGGTCTTGGATGACCTGCCACTCGGATTGACCGACGTTGCGGATCATGCGCCGCAGGTCGTCCATCGTAATCTCGCGTTTGCGGCGGTAGCTGTCTTCGTAAACCGTGCGGTGGCGATAGCCCGTCAGGTGCAGGATCGCTTCCCGAATGGCCTTCGATGGAATCGTGCCCGTGTGCAGCGACACGCCGCCGATCAATTCGCGATGGCGTTCGACAATCGCAACGCGCCAATTGTGTTTCGCTGCGGCAATTGCCGCCTTCTGCCCGCCAGGGCCGCTGCCAATCACGATCAAGTCGTATTGCATATCACCACCGTCTTGAAACTCGCCCTTGGTTCGTCCCCGTAAGCGCAAACCCTTTGCACACCGGGATAAACAAGGGTAGGTGACAATTCGCCGGGTGCTCCGAACCCACCTATTTCAAAGGGGAATGGTGCGGGAATTGCAAAACGATGGCGCGATTATGCCGATTGTGCGGACGGATCAAAGGGGTCAGGACGACTCTGAAGAAAACCCGCCGTGCTTGCTAGTCCTCCCTGAAAAATGCTTCATTCGCCAGGAATTCGGGGGTACAGAGCGCGAGTGATGGCGCTAGAATTTTGCCAAGTTTTGATTCCCATGGTCCAGGGCCGATCAGTTTTTCATAATGCCGAGGAAGCGTAAGAGTTTCCGGGGTTGATGGCGGGAGAAGAAAGTTGACAGCCACCCAAAATGGCGTGTATGGGTCGTTTGGTGGATTGGTGTTTGTACTAAAAGGCGTAGAGTGCCACCCGCCGTAAGTATGCTGAAGCTCACCCTCCCGCTCAGTTTCATGCTTACCCGCTGCTGCGGGAAAGCATGGCACCCGACTCAAACCGATTGGAAGTTCAGGTAACAAAATTAGTTGCACTGCAATTGTCCCGAACTTATACTCCATAGAAATTCAGCCGAGGCTACTATGAGAGTCTACTCCAAATACATCTGCCGACAGGGAGCTACAGTCACCAACGGCTCTGGGATAGGCTCTATGCCGGTGAGTGTACCCCTGGACGTGCAATGGCCGTCAAAGTAGGCGAGGAACGCTCCCTGTAAATTTCACGGTTACATTTCATTTTCCAGAAAGCATCGTTATGCGTCGCTACTGTTTTTTCATTGCCGCTGCTTTGTTGGTCATAGTCTTCTCTCAGACAACGTTAGCTGCGACGTTATTCAGTACAATAGGCCAACTCGACCATTACGTCACGTCATCGACGTTCGCGAATCATCATTACGCCAGCGATTTTCGCACCGGTACCGATGCATCAACGATTACGGCATTGCTGTTACCGCTACGAAATCAGGATACAATTCAGCACAACATCCGGGCGGCGATCCATCTTGACTCTGCCGGAGTGCCAGGCGCAGTTGTCGCGGAGTTTGACAATACGATATCGCTGCCAGCGGGCGAAAGTGCATTTACGAGTCGTTTGTTTACAACGACCGGTATCGACCTCGATGCCGAAGCGAATTTCTGGGTCATCATGCGCCAACTCGAGAACGGTACGTCAAGTTCGAATAATCTCGATGTAGACATGACCGGCAACTTTGCCAATGGTGTTGATCCAGGCAGTTTCTTTAGCACTGTGTCAACAACATCCGTTCAAAATCGGATTGGCTTCGGAGCGTGGGGTCCCTTTGCCGGCGGCAATTTACGGTTTGCTCTCGAAGGGATCGTCACTCCCTCTGTCCCCGAACCCAGCTGTCTGATGATGCTCGGCACTGCCTGCCTAGGCACCGCTTATTTTCGCTGTCTCGTTCGTCGCTGATAACCTGCGTCATCCGGTGGTTATCGCTACGCTCATCCACCGGCTAATCGCCCAGTGCCACTCGCCGGAAGTATGTTGAAGCTCAGTCTCCCGCTCAGTTTCATGCTTACCCGCTGCTGCGGGAAAGCATGGCACCCGGCGCACTGGGATAAACAAGGGTAGGTGACAGCTACTGTACGGGCTGAAGGATAAAGCCTGAGCAATGGCCTAAGCTGTACTGTGGGGGCCACATGGAACGATTATGTCGGATGTAGGCGCGAGCAGTTTTGACCGTTTTCACAACACGAACTTTGTTCGTCAGTCGGATAAGGGTTTTATCAGTAGGGGCCGCCGACTGATTATGGGTGAATCAGAGGCCTGACTCAGGAGCGCGGCTGCCGGTTCAGTAGCAGAATCAGGCTGCACAGATAGAACAGGATCGCCGAAGCAGGCTCCGGAATCATGGAGAGGCTCAACGTAGCCGCACCGCCCATGATGGAACCTGATGCAATGTCTGCCGTGCGGTAGTACAGAGGGATCCCGTTGAGTTCCAGCGTGGAGCCGGGCATGACGATTAAGTGATCGATATAGAAGGCCTCGACACCGCCGTTGGTCGGTTGATTGTCGAAGAGATCGACCAGCGATACGTGAGCGGGTAGCGCCCCGCCGATCTGCAAAGTGCCGAGCGCAAAGTTATTGATGTAGGCGCTTTCGATATTGCCGAGGTCTTTGCCAGCGGCTTCGACCGTGGCAACGCTTTCGGTACCGCCTTCAAAAACCAATTTGAGATTACGGAGTTCTGCAAGTGCCGTAGGATTGCTGGAGGTGATCGTGTACATGTTGCCGGGTAAGAAAGTCGGCGGGTAGGAATCATGAGCAACCACAATCGGGTTATCAACTTGCGTAAAATGAACGGTACTGCCCGGTACGGCGGACAGCTTAGCGATTTTGCCGAACTCCAAAGTTCCAGGAATGTCGATCAAGGCGGAACTACTGAGAATAGAGAAATGAGCAAAGCTCGCCGAGGACTCATATCTATTTGAAACGAATAACTGCCGGACGCTGAGAGTTCCTCCTTCTAACGAAAACTCCGAATTTGAACCAGCTAAATGAAGCTCCCTAAGGACAACAGTGTGACCACCAGTTTGCACGAATCGATCGCGCGCACCCGCAAACTCTCCAAAAAGCCCTCCTTGATAACTAAGATAGTCGGTTGTAAGTGTTCCTCCAGACTTGAAGTACGAGTGCTTTGGTGTTTCGAGTGGTTGAAGACTTGCTGTTATTACTGAATCTTGAAGCGAGGCACTTCCCCTGGCATTCGTATCGATATCAAGCGTGTTAGTAACGAAGGAGCTGATACTGGCCTGGGAAAGAGCCAAATAGCAAGTTGTAATCTCTCCGCCGCTTTGATAGAAATTAACGTTGGTACCAGGTTCAAAGCCGGTTAGTTCCCCGACTGAGATTGAGTTGCTCTTCATCGTGCCACCGACCAACGAGTAGGCACCACCGAGGACATTCAGTTCGTTGACCTCGACGGAACCTCCCGATTGCTTGGCCAGGCTAGCGGCAATAGGAAGTCCATACAGCTCGAGTTGATGTGCGAACTGAGACTGTCTCCTCTGATTAGGCTGATTGGCCGGCGAACCCAGAACTTCGAAAAGGTTGCACTTGAGGCTTCCCCCAAGTATAAGAGTGCGTGAGTCGTTTACAGTAACGGCACCTTGCCCGAGATCAACTTGGGCACCGGAGCGGAGTTGAATCCCTCCGTTCAGGTTGATTTTTCTGCCAGGATCGGCCTGGATGCTCCCCGAAACAATTGTTAAGTCGTCGATGCTACCTGCCCCTCGGACGAGTTGATCTTGTTTGACCTTCAAATCCTCACCGGCGTAGTGGACGATTCCCCTTGAATTGAAGTCGCCGAGCTTCCTATTGGGTTTGAAACCCTTCGGAAAGATCGTGAGTGAGTTCGGTCCGGCACTGATTCGGGCTTTTTTGGCATCGGTAATGCCGTGCGAGAAGTTCAAGATGGCTTCGCCGCCGATCAGCTTGGCCTTGGAACCGCCAAAATCGAGCGTGCCGTTGACCTCGATGCCCGCATCGATTTTCATGATGCCCCCGACCAAGTCCATGCGCCCATCGGGAACAATCTGGGCGAAGCCGACCTCGCTAACGCCGCCAGATTGGCGAAACGCACCTGTGCGACCCACGGTGAGCGATTCGGCTGCCAAGTCACCCTTGCGAAGTTCGTACAGGCCGAGTGAGGGAATAGGCGGAGGATACCACCAATCCAGCGCCGACGGACCTCCGATTTGAGTAACTGCGGACGATGAGATTGGCTGCAACCCGGAATTGAGGTTATGTGTGTCCAGCGAAACATACCGCAGGGGAACTAAGGACACAACTTGGGATATGAGGTCTTCAAACTTGTAATCGCCGCCGACAACCAGACTCTGGCCGAACTCGGCTTTGCCTCCCGTCTGCCGGAACGTGCCGGTTCCCGACATACCAACATTGGCCTGGTTTGCACGAACCATACCACCGCTTAAGTCGAAATACCCCCTGCCATAATCTTCCAGTCGTTCTTGGCGAGTCCATGCGCCATTCCCGCCAAGCTCTAAAAACGACGCCTCCATCGCGCCGCCACTTTGAGCGATACGCCCCTCCCCGAAAAAGTTTCCGGCAGTAATACTGGATGCGGTTAGAACACCAGAACGCAACACGATCTCGCCCCGTGAACTCTTTTGGTTTCCAAGCGAAAGCCATTGGCCAAGTTTCAGGCTTCCTCCATCGATCAAGAGTTTGCCAGAATAGTCCCGTCCAAGGTTCAGGCCCTCGCTGAGGGCAGCTCCTTCAGCGATTACTGCCGTGCCGCCGTTGTCAATGATTGGAGTAGACCAGGAGTAAGCGGGTACGCCTGTAGTCCAATTTTCGGCACTAAACCAGCTGCCTTGCTGAGTTGGCGGTGCCAACCAATAGGTTGTTTGAGCGTTCAAGCCGCCCTTCGCAAAAAACAGCGCGCAAACAACGCCAGCAATACATGCTCGGAACCTCATACTCGCCTCCTCCGATTCAGGCCTATATACCCTTATACCCTCGTTCCAGAAACCTCGGGCAGCAGAAATGCCTACCCCTTATTTTAGGGGGGTGGTGAGAAGTCAACAACAGAAATCCAAAGCACAAATACTTGGTACTATGTGTACCGTACGAGATTTACACGTTCGGTTTACTGAAAGAGTGTCAGAATTCCCGACAGATCCTCCAGTGTATTCAGGAGCAAGTCTGCCTTTGTATTGCGGAGTTCTTGCAGACTTGTGTGGCCGGTGGCGACGGCGACGCAATGGGCGCCGATCGAGCGGCCGCAGCGGATATCGTTGGGGGTGTCACCGATGACGATCACTTGGTCGGAAGTTCTTGTTGCAGTTCGATCGGTGTTGGCGGGAGAGTCTTGGCTCAAGTGGCGGCGGGCGTCTTCCAGTGCTGCGGCGGCAATGTCGTTGCGTTCGACGTGGTTGTCGCCGAAGCCGCCGAAGGGGAACCAGTGCCAGAGGTCGTAGTGGCTGAGTTTGCGGCGGGCCCCCTCGCGGACGTTGCCGGTTAGCAGGCCGAGGGCAACGTCGCTCCGGGCGGCCAGGCACTCCAACAGTTCAACGACGCCGGGAAGCACGCAGCCACGGTGGGATGCGAGGGCACTCTCTAAACGGCCCAGATAGCCGGCGTAGAATTTCGACCAGTTTGCTTCGCTCGGCTCGATGTCGTGGGCCTGGAACAGCTCGACGACGATCGCCCGGTCGCTGCGGCCGGCGAACACCACATCTTTTTTGATTTCGGCCACGCCAAAATCGGTGGAGAAGGTTTGAGCAAATGCCGTTTGGCCAGCCCCGCCGGTGCGGATGAGCGTGCCGTCGATATCGAGCAGGCATATGTGCATGGGGGAAGTCGAGAGCGGAGAGTCGAGAGTCGAGAGCCAGAAATGCAGGGCAACGCGGGAGGTAAACGCTGACTTGCAGAGTGGTGTACTACCATTGAATCGGAGGGTGGGGCCGTTGCACAAGTGGGCGGGACGACAATCAACGCTTGGCAGTTACTTTCCGTTCTGGTAATCTCACTGTTTCTTGTTGTCATTCTGCGGTCGCGAGCCAACTAGGAGGACATCGGACAAGTTTTTGCGCGAGTTAACGCTTGCTTTGTGTCCAACCCGCTGGCTCTCGACCCTCGACCCTCGACCCTCGACCCTTTCCATGAAACAAGCAATTGCCGGTGTTGCTCCCGCTCAGTTACAGGAAGTTACCGTGATGACGGTGTGGCCCTCGGTATCGGCTACGGCGTTTGGTCGTTTTTGGGGGCGGCTGAGCGCGATCGAGCTTGGGTTCCCCGTGTTTGGCATTCCGCTGACGGTGGGCCGGTTGATGGCGCTCGTTTCGATTCCATTCATGTTGAAGCTGTATTTTTTGATGCGGTTGCCGCGGTTTCCGTTCGTTCTCATCGGCATTACGAACAAGTTCTGCTGGGTCTACCGGCTGACCAATCGCCGCATCGTGGTCGAGAACCCGTTTGGCGGCGAGTTGAAATCGGTTTCGTTCGATCGATTCGATTCGATCAAGACAATCGTCGAGCCGGGCCAGGCGTGGTACAAGGCGGGCGACTTGGTGTTCCGCCTGGGACCGACGGAAACGTTTCGCATCTGGGGCGTACCGCGGCCGGAAACTTTCTGCCAAACATGCCTGAAAGCACGGATGTCGTTCGTGGGCGTGCAGAAAGCGCGAGAAGCTGGCGTTGCCGTGTGACAAATTCTAAATAGCCGACCCGTTTCGGGTCGGCCGCTCGGAAAGATATTCCCGAGGCGGCCAGGTTATGTTTTTGTCTCTTCTTCTTCGGCGGGTCTTGGGTTGCCGTTGGCGTCGAGTTCCTTGCCCTTGCGGAGCGATTCGCCGAGGGGAACTCGGAACTTTTTGTCGCCCGTTTTCAACACGAGCGATCGGGAATCGATCGTTTCGATGATGCCTTCGAGTACGCCAATTTTCACGGGATCGCCGGCGCTCAGGTGAAGCGTTTCTCCTGTGGTACGGACGTGAATCCAGGCTTGCGGACCGTTGCCCGTATCGACCGCCCCGGAAAACATGGCGAATTCCGAGTCATCGAACTTCGGCGGCGCGGGCGGTGGGGTATCGGGGCGCGGGGCAGGCGGTGGTGCGGGCGGGCGCGGCGGCGTGTAGACGGTCACCATGTCGCGTTCGCCAAGGCTCTTCTGGTAATCGGCCAAGCTGGAATGCTTGAGCCGCTTCGATTTCCCCGTGGGCAAGTTATCGGTCGCCACGGCCCCGCGCAGGCAAAGGGCTTCCACCTCCAGCGTGATTTGCAACTGAGTCGCACCAGGCGGCCGGAGCAACCGCAATCGTGTGATCTGGTGGAGTTGCGGGCTGGTGTAGAACTCGTACATCATGCCAACCAAGGAACTGAGCGTTCCCGAGGCGTCTAGTTGATAGCCGATTGCTTCAAACGAGGTGGATGCCGAGGTTCTGGGCGCAAGCTTGATGTCGTTGACGGTGAGTCCGGCCGTTTTCGCTTTCTCCAAAAGCCAAGCCTTGTAAAGAGAGAGGGCCTTTTCTTTGTCGGCGGGCAACGATCGCTCTTGCAATCGTTCCATTTGTCGCACGGCATCGCGGCCCTTGGCGAGCGCAAGGTTGACATCGGCAAGTTCGGTTTCAGCATTGCCGACCAAGGAACGCCGAGCCTCGAGCGTGGAGCGATACTTCAAGAAGAGGGATCGCCCACCCCACACGACCGCGAGGGCTAGCACCCCGAGGGCCAACACTTTTTCGCGCTTGTTCATGGCTGCCGCGCCTCCGAGGGCAGATCGGTTTCCGCCTCACCTGCGGCGGGCACTCGCACATCTAGGCCGAACGACCAGCCATAGCCGGGGAAGGCTCGATCGGTCTTTCCGCCGCCTGTCGAAACGGTACGGGTGCCTTCGCGTAGCCGCTCTTCGAGAGCGGCCGACGCGGCGGGACTCTTCGCCACAGCTTGGATGTCCATCTTTCCGCCAACGGCTTTGATGCCTGGCGGCTTGAGCAGCGTAAGTTGCGTGATAACCGCGTCGTTGGCCACGGGAAAATCCTTGGAGGCCAGCGGTTCGGGACGAACGCGCCGTGCGAAGGCATCCAGTTCATCGAGCCAGTTGACATCGGTATCGAGCCAGTGGCCGATGGCCTCGGCCTGTGTGGTAACGCCCTTGTACATTTCGGCCTGAGCCCGAACGTCTTTGATGCGGGCTTGCAAGTCGGCAAGTTGCCGGGCCGGTTCCGCAAATTGTCGCCACGCATACAGGCCTCCCCAAAACAACAACATCGCGGCGGCGGCCGCCGCCAGCACTTGCACTCGGCCAAACTTCAGTGGCTCCACCTTGCGCCGCACGTTGGCAAAATCCACCAGCGGCGCGCGCCGGTCGGCTTCAACCAACGCCATGCCCAGCACCGCCGCGAATCGACCAAGGCTTTCTTCGGTTAATCCTTGTGCGGCCAGGCCTTGCGGGCCCTGCTCGGTAACCGAGTAAGCGCGAACCGGCACCTCCAGTTCGGTGGAGAGGGCGGACACGGCCTCGGCCAACGATTGGCTACCACAAATCACGATCTGATCGACTTGCCGATCGATCGTTTGCTGCCGAACGGCCGCCATCGTGCGACGAATCTCGCCAATAAGTGCCCGCATGCGGGCTTCGGGCTGGCTCGGATCGGGCAAACGCACCGTGCGGAGCAACACGACCGTATCCCCAGCCTCGGCCGCGAGATCCGCTTCATCGACCTGAAGGTTTACCACCAGGGCGATCTTCCCCTTTTCTACCGCACCGCCCCGGCTTACCAACGCCGCAGCCGCGCAGCCACGCACCGGTATCCGATCGGGCACAACGCCGATCGCCTGGCACACTTCTCGCGCTTCGACCATGCCGGCCGGGCTGAGCGCCAAGGCAAGCACCTGATTGGGCGCATCGGCACCGCCGCTAATGGATATGAAATCGAGCGCCGAATCCTCGCCCAGCGCGGTGAACTCGCGCTCGGACTGAAAACGAACCATCTCGGGCAGTTCGTCGAGGGGCGCGGGCGGCAGCGAGAGCAGCTTCATCTGCACGTGGTCGCGGGCCACGGCAACTAGGGTCGTCACCTTCCCAGAAACCTCACCGCCCATGGCAGCGGCCAACCGCGCGCCAATCTCCTGGCCACTCAACCCGGCCGCGTCGCTGGTCGCCAACGATGCCGCCCATGCACCCGTTACCGAAATCCCCGTCGGCCCCGCGTTAACCAGCAGGCCACGTACCTCGTGGCGATCCCAATCAATGGCAAGAATTCGGGGCATGGCAATAAATAATCAATGGGAACGTAGAATTCCGTTTGAAGATTGTAAATCGTACCTCTAGCGTCGGCGGCAACGCCGAATCTACCGCCACAGCCGCATCGGCCTCCTAGGTTTCCCAGTGGCGACGACAACATTTCCGCCGCCACCGCATCGGCATCATTTTCACGACCAACTTCCGCACCGTCCGGGCCAAGCTACAACGGCCCTTCGCGGCCTTTCCCCCATTGTACACACCCAAACTCACTGCAACTCATCCCCCAACGGAACCCCGAGAAATTCCGCGGAATAGCCGGGCCCCAGCTCGCGCAGGCTCCAGCGGCGCCGCACCACGGGGGGCGATTGGGTCGCATCCACCACGACCTCGACTCGATCGGCCGAGCCTTCTTCGTCGAAGAACCCGACCACCTGGGCCCGGTAAACGCTTCCGCCCGAGGTGATGAGGGGCATGAGCTGCTTCATTTGTTCGAGCGTAACGATACGATTTTGCAGCAGCCAAGTTTCGTATTTTTGGTCGGGCTGCTGCTCGCCGAGCGTGATGTCGCGGTTCGCAATGATTTGCTCGACGGCAATCGGATCGAGGCCAGGAACCCCGGCGACGAGCGCTCGCGGCGCCTGGTTGATATTAAGCCGCCCCGGGATCGAGGGGGCCGGGTTGACGGCCAGGTTTTCCATCAGCTTCGGAAGATAGGTTTGCATCGAACCGGGGTCGTTGGGAAAGGCGGGCGCAATGACAATCCGGCTGTTGTTGTTGCCGCCCGAATTACCAAGCCCAGCATTTTGGCCCCCCCCCTGGCCGCCAAGGGATGACACACTTTGCGGCGCGCCCAAACCGCCAGAGAAATTGGAGTTGCCCTGCCCACCGGAACTAGTGCCAGGTGTAAGAGCCTTCGCAACACGCGTTTTGACACCGATGAGGTCGAGCACGGTGGTGAGCCTCACGTTGCCGCGTTGCTTCAAATCGATCTTCACATTCGAAGCCTGTTTGCCGGGTTCGGTGCCGTCGTACGCCCCGCCCTGGCGATACGCGATGATGAAGTCCGTTTCTTCCTCGCTGAAAACCTCCGCAAGCTGCTTGCGAAGCTCTTCGAGGTTATCCATGTTGACATCGATCTTAGGCGAGCCATCGGCCCGGATGTTGGCCTCGGAGCTATCGAGTGTCAGGTACGCGGCCCAGCCGCGGTCGAGTTCGCCCATCGAGTTGTCGACGTTGTCGATCGAAGTAAGGCTCTCCTCGTTCCGGTCGATCGTGCCGTTACGGTTGAGGTCGGCGCCGAACAGCAAAGCCGGGGTGACATCGCGCACCAGCAGTAATTCTTCGATCGATCCCAACGGGCCGTTACGCGGGGCATACGGCCGTGGCAGCGATGTATAGTAATCGCGCTCGGCACCAAGTTGGCGAGCTTCCTCGTCGGTGTCGATCCAATCCAAAATCGCGTCGGCAATCGACTCGGTCATGCCGGGTAAGGCCATTAGCAACGTACGGGCCGTATTCTCGCCCTGTTTATCGGCCAACACGATCGTGTTCAGGTTCAGCCGAGATGACTCGTTCTCCAACCCGTAACGAACGCCGCCGTAGTAGCCATCGGTTGTGAGATCGGGCGCGATGATCGTGAACCGGCCTCGATACGCGGCGGTCGGGTCATCGTTCACAAGTACCCCCTGGAACAAGCTCGGGTTCGCGTACAACCCGCCCGATTGCATCACGACTTCCGGATCTTGCGCAAGCAGGGCCTGGGCGTACTCGATGCCCGACTCGGCCAGATTGTTGGCCTGCAGTTGCCGACCGAATACGCGTTCCGCCTGGTGCTCGGCAAACATCCGCTCAAAAAACGCCGCCGCCCCCAGCGTAAGCATCGCAACGACAATCAGCGTCAGCACCAAAGCACTGCCGCCGCGAGAACGAAATGTTATGTCGTAACGCATGGCAAGGAATGACGGATTTCGGATTTCGGATTGCAAGCGGCCATGGCAACTTGCTGTAAGTGTGCCATAGCCGCCCCCCTAACGCCTAACGCCTAACGACTCACTGTATTTCAAACGCGGAGCCGCTGGTGCCGGTACCGGTTCCGGTGCCAGAGGTTGTTGATTCGCTCGTGGATGAGCTGGATGTTGAATCGTCTGTCATTTCTGCCCCAGATGCCGACAGTTCAGACATCGGGAGATTCACGACTTGTCGATAGATTCTCGCGTTTGCAATCGCATCGGGCGAGGTGTTTTCGAGTTGCTCATCGCCAGGCCTTGCCGAGCGAAGCCAGATGCACACCTCGATTGCCCGCGGGAGCTTCATCATCTCTTTCATTTCCCACACGGTCGCCAGTTGCGTGCCGTCGAAGTAACTGAATTGAATCTGCACGACCTCGGGGGCGACGAGCACGGCCCCCGAGTTAAGCACGTCACCGCTTCCCGATTGTTCAGCAAACACACGTTCGCCACGCGGGATAACTTGCCGCACGAGCCCGCCGACAAGTTCCTGATCCGCAGTGGCCAACGACGTGGCCGCGGCACTGCCTGGTTCGAGCGTTGCGCCCGACCGCACGAAGTACGCGACGGTTTTCAGGTCGGCGGGCGGCACCACGTTGGCCGCCGTCACGCTCGCGCCGGTCGCGCCTGCGTTGGTTGCCGACGCGTTCGGCGCATTGGTGTAGCCGGTGAGTGTGCCGAAGAGTTCGTCTTGCTTCGGTAGCCGGGTGACATCGATGTACAACTGAGCTTCCGTGCCAGTTAGGCCCAGGGGCATTTCCTCCTCCGATTCTTGATTCGCGGCCATCGCGCCACTTGCGGAACTTGCCGAACCGCTTGCGCTGCTTGAGCTGCCGTTCGCGGAAGAACCGCTGCTGAGCGCGGTAACGGCCGAAGGCCCGCCAACGCCGCCAGGCGTGCCGACCCCGTTCGATAGACCAGACGCCTTGCGGGCCGCGTCGACCGTATCGACATCAAACGGCGTTCCGGCCGCCATGAGCTGCGCAATCGCCGTGGTATCTTGCGGTTGATAGATAGATGCGGCCCGAATGTCGTCGGCGATCATCCCCAAAATGCTGCGGGCAAGCTGGGCTTCTTCGACGCGCGTACGATCGGCCTCAACCCGCGTCAGGTACAGCGTGATGGCCGTGCCGATGAGCGAAAGCAACACCGCCGACAACGCAATGGCGACGATCACTTCAAAAAGCGTGAATCCACTCTCCCCCCTATCAGCCTGTTGAAAAACGCCATCGTAGCGTTTTTCAACCTCGCCAAGCTCGGAGCTAAGCTCCTCGCGGCTCGCAAAACGGCGACTTGGGTCGCTGTTTTGGCATGGCATCCATGCCATGACGCAGCCCGCTGGCTTATTCAACGGGCTGCTATAGCCCGGCCGTTTCGGCCGGGATGCCCATGAAGAACGGTTGCGGTTCGCGTTCCCATCGGGGCCGCCAAGCCGAAACGGCTCGGCTAGATAATACGAGTAGGCACACTGCAATCTCTTCATGGCTGGCTGCCTCCGCTCGTCGAGGAACTGCCTCCGCTCGATCCACCGGTTGTTTTTGACGAGCTGGAAGCGTTCGTGCTGCCTTCCGTGCTGCTCGTTTCCTCGGGCACGTAATCGGGGTTCGTCATCCAGCGGGTGAGCTCGAATCGCGCGGGCTGAAGTCGCGTATCGAGTTGCTGCTCAACAAGTACGCGGACGGCAACCAGTTCTTGGAAGTTCGTGTTCTCGATGGCAATGGAAAACACCCAGGGCGGGTCGGCCGAAGAATCGAGCGGCG
This sequence comes from Pirellulales bacterium, assembly GCA_020849945.1. GTDB lineage: Bacteria > Planctomycetota > Planctomycetia > Pirellulales > Lacipirellulaceae > JABDGM01. The sequence continues at coordinate 15,050 of JADZFK010000121.1, forward strand.
ACTGGCTGACGGCAGAGAGTTGCCGCGCGCCGCTTGCCAGTTCGTCGATTAACGAGGCGGCCAAAATTTGGGCCTGCGTTTCAGATTCGGTCATGCCGGCCGTTTGATCCGCCAGCCGCATGACCTCTCCCAAAGCAGCCAACGCACCGGCCAAAATGGCCAAGGCCAAAATGATTTCGAGCAGCGTGAAAGCGTGTAAGGGTCGAGAGTCGAGGGTCGAGGGTCGAGGGCCAGAAAACCGGTTGCGGATTGCCGAACTTTTCAATCCGCAATCCGAAATCCGCAATCCGAAATATCCTATGCTGGCTCGGGTATCTATGGCACTTGCTCGTCGAGCCGGGACGGCTTGGAAATATAATTGGTTCATGGCACCACCTCGTTGGCTACGTCGCTGGCGGTGGCGAGGCCCGTGATGCCACGCAGGGTAACGCGGATGGTTTGATCGAGGTCGTTCTTGAGAACGATCGTGGCGTCGGTCGCGGTGCCATCGGGATGAAAGAGGATGGGTGACGACCACGCGGAATCGCTAGGTGTGCCGAGCATCGCCGCCACCTGGTTGGACGCAGCAACATCACCCGCGGCAAAAACCACATGCTCGGGCAGCTGCGGAGGCTTGAGTCGCAGGTAGTCGCTGGCCGAGTGTTCCGTCTCGGCCTCGGCCTCGGCATGGGTCGCGGCCGGTAAGGCCGTCTCGGGTAACGTCAATTCGTCCAAGGGCATGAGTTGAAACCGCGAGCCGTTCGGTTCGAACCGGAACACCTGCGTCTCCCCGGTTTGCATGGCCGTGAATCGGCCCTGCGTCCAGGCATCACGCACGATATCGCTCGCAGCTTGAAGGTTCGCTCGAGAAACACTGCCGCCCATGTAAGGAACCGAAACGGCCGCCACGATGACCAGCAACGACAACACGAGCACGACCTCGATGAGCGTTAGCCCACGAGGCAACCTCGTCGGACGTGGATCGATACCCGGCATCGGAAGCGAGTGGGGAGCTAGGCGTCCCAATTGCCGATGTCGTCTTGGGTGCCATCCTGACCATCGGGGCCCATCGACCAAACATCGAAGGAGTCGGGATTATGTTTGCCCGGGGCGATGAACTTGTACTCGTGATCCCACGGATCGAGCGGCACCTTGCCGGCATCCAAGTACGGGCCAGCCCACCGCTCGGCTTGGTTCGCGTCGCTCGGTTTCGTGGTAAGCCCGCCAAGATCGCCCGGATAGTTGCGGGTGTGAAACTTGTAAAGACTGACCGCGCTTTTGAAGATGCCAACCTGCCCCTTGGCCGCGTCGATGAACGCTTTATCTTGGGTGCCGCCGTACATCGTGACGACCATCGAGGCCAGCACGACCAGAATCGCCAGCACAAGCAACAGTTCGATGAGCGTGAAGCCGTGCAGGGCTCGAGGGTCGAGGGTCGAGGGTCGAGGGCCAGAGAACGGATTTCGGATAGCGGATTTCCCGCCGCGCCCGTTCCTCTTATTCATTCTTTGCAACATAATGACGCTCCTAAATGGTCAAGTCAGTTGATTAATCTTTGGTCAATGAGGGTGTCCGGGAATTCAGCCCCCGGCTCTGCCCGGGGGGGATATAGTTCATTGCGGCCAAGCAGAGTTCATTGAATTCCCGGCTTCTTTTCCACCCAATTATACTTACTCCCTAGGTCGTCGTGCTCATCTTCAGAACTGGCACGAGCAAGGCGATGACGACAACCAGCACAACACCAGCAAGCAGCACAAGCATCAGCGGTTCGAGCAAGCGGACGAACAAATCGAGCCGGCGCCAGGTATCGCGTTCGAGCGTATCGGCAATGTGCGGAAGCACGGTTTCCAGGCTGTTCGATTGTTCTCCGACGGCAATCATTTCCACTACGTCGGCCGGGAAATGGCCGCTCGCTGCCAACGGTGTGGCCAACGATTCGCCTGCCGAGATGTTCTCGGCCGCCGAGCGCACAGCGGTGGAAAGCACGCGGTTGCCGGTCGAGTCGGCACTGATTTCAAGCGAACGCACAATCGGCACCCCGCCGGTGAGCAGCGTACCCAACACGCGGCAAAAACGCGAAACGGCCATGCTCAAGTAAATGCCGCTGGCCATGGGAATCTTGAGCCGCGCACGATCCATCAGCATCCGCCCTTCCTCCGTTTGAAGGCGGTTGCGAATGAAGAAGCCGATGAGCACAAGCCCACCAAGTAGGAAGATGCCATACGATTGAAGTTGGGCGCTCAGCCACAAGAGCCACTCCGTCATCGTCGGAAGTTCGCCCCGTTCCCTCAGCCGCGTGAAAAGCCGCTCGAACTTCGGCACGAAGAAGATTATGAGCACATTGACGACGGTCGTACCCAGCACAAACAGGATCGTTGGGTAAGCGAGCGCACCTACCACGCGACCCTTGAGTTCGTCTTGCTGCTCGGTAAACTTAGCCAGTCGGTCGAGCGCTTCTTCTAAGAAGCCGCCTTCGCCGCCGGCGCGGACGATGCTCGTAGCCAGCTCGCCGAAGGCGCGAGGGTGGCGAGCCATCGCGTCGGCCAACGTGGCACCTTCCTGCACGCGCGTGTGGACATCCTCCAGCACAATCGCCAGGTTCTTGTGGGGCGTTTGCTCACGCAGCAGTTCAAGCGAACGCAGCAACGGCACACCGCTGCCCAGCAGGGCCGAAAGCTGGCCGTACAACGTGGCCATCACGCGCCCGCGAACCTTGGGCGAGGCCTTCACTCCCGGCGCGCGGCCATCGGCCGACGTCACTTTCAGCGGGAACAATTCCTTGCCCGAAAGGACCGCCACCGCCTCACGCTCGCTCCCCGCCGCAAGCGTACCTTCCACCCGCTTGCCAGCCGGATCTCGCGCAATGTAAGCAAATTCGGGCATGTTCGTAAGGGGGAAGGGGGAGGGGGGAAGAAGGAAGGCAAAAAGACAGTTCTTATCCGCCTTCCCCCTTCCGCCTCCCCCCTTGTTCTACAGTCGGTCACCTTTGGTTACACGCGATACTTCATCGATCGTTGTTACGCCGCTCAGCACTTTGAGCCAGGCATCTTCGCGGAGTGTTCTCATGCCGTTCGCGCGAGCCGCTTGGCGGATCTCCCAACTGCTGGCCCTGTCGTGGGCCAGTTGCCGTACCGCATCGTTCGTTACGCAAAGCTCGAAGATGCCCTGCCGCCCCGTGAAACCAAGTTGCCGGCAAGCCCGACACCCCTTGGGACGGAAGAGCGGTTTGCCGCGCTTCTTGAATTCCTCCCACGGGAAGTCCTTGGGCATGTCCTCTTGTTTGGGTTCGTAGGCTTCGCGGCATTGCGGGCACAGCGTGCGGACCAGCCGTTGGGCCATCACGGCTTCCACCGTGCTAGCCACCAAAAACGGCTCGACACCCATATCCACAAGCCGCGTGTACGCACTGGGGGCATCGTTCGTGTGGAGCGTGCTGAACACCAAGTGACCGGTGAGTGACGCTTGAATCGCATTCTCCGCCGTTTCCATATCGCGGATTTCGCCGACCAGTACGACATCGGGGTCGTGCCGCAATATCGACCGCAACGACGCCGCAAACGTGAGGCCGATCTTCGGGTGAACCTGAATCTGGTTGATCCCTTCGAGTTGGTACTCGACCGGGTCCTCGGTCGTGATGATCTTGGTGGCTTCGTCTTTGATCTCGAGCAGTGAACTGTAAAGCGTGGTCGTTTTGCCCGAGCCGGTGGGCCCGGTGACCAGCACAATTCCGTGCGGAATGCGGATCAACTCGCCGAAGTGTTTGGCCAAATCAGGCTCCAACCCGATACTTTCGAGCGAGAGCTTCATGCGGCCTTTATCGAGAATCCGCATCACGATCCCCTCGCCGTGAAGCATCGGGATCACCGAAACGCGAACATCGATCTCGCGGCCCGAAACGCGGAGCTTGATCCGCCCATCTTGCGGCAATCGCTTTTCGGCAATGTTTAGCCGAGCCATGATCTTCAACCGGCTGATAATGGCGGCCTGAAACCGACTGATCTCGGGCGGCACCGGCTGCGGGTGAAGCATGCCGTCGATCCGGTAACGAATCTTGATGCCGGCCGCCTGCGACTCGATATGCACGTCGCTCGCCCGCGATTCGATCGCTTCAATGAGTATCTCGTTCACCAGCCGTATGACCGAAGCCTCTTGGGCTTCCTCCGAAAGTTCCGAATCAACATCGATCTCGTCGAGAAGTTGGATGTCCTCCTCGTCTTGCAGCGCAAGCAGGTCGTCGATCGTTTCGCTCCCCACGCCAAGGTGGGCTTTTATCTGCCGGGCTATTTGCTCGCGCGGGGCAAGCACCGGCTCGATCGTCAGGCCCGTCGTCGCGCTCAGTTCATCGAGCGGGTACAGGTCGAACGGGTCGCTCGTGGCCACGCGAAGTGTGCCGTTGTTCCGCTGGATCGGAAATAGCGAGTGGCGATGAATCAGCTTCAGCGGGAAGCCCTTCAACAGCGAAAGATCGACTTCCTGCTGCTCCAAATCGATGAAGGGTATGCCAACCTCATCGCCAAGCGCGCGGAGCGCAGCTTCTTCGCTCACCATCCCCAGGTCGATCGCGGCCACGTCGAGCCGGGTGGCTTCGGGCCGATCGGTGCGGAGTTGGTTCAACTGTTGGGGCGACAACAGCCCACGCTTCACGAGGATGGCACCTGCTTCCATCGAGGTTCCTGTGGTCTAGCAGACCAAGTAGGCGGGACACAATTCCATTATGCGGCCAACGGCCAGCCGCGGCAAATTAGCCAATACAGAAAGCGCAAACGACGCTAGGGGCGGGGAAGCGGCAGGCTATTGCCCGCCACTCGGGACATTCGGTGGGAATCAAGACAGCAAGTCGGTGGGAGCGATTCAGCCTTGTCGTGTCAACAGATGCCGGATAACCGCAACGCGATGGCATTGCCAAACGATGCGACACACCGGCCTGTCTATTTCAATCCAAAGCTCAATCTATTAATCCATTGTCGCACGTGCCGCGGCTCACCGCCAGCGGCTACGTGCAACAAAGCTAAGTGCAATCTAAATGTATTTTCAATTCGTGCGGTCAAGATGCAACGAAAGCTAGGGTTCCATTCAATGGAACTCTAACACAAGCGAACTCTCCCGTCACCCCTTCGGAAAAGGATGGGAAAACAGGAAAGCTGGTCGCCTAACGATTTATTCTCAAACTGTTTTGGCTTCTCAGTTGTTGCGATTGCGGCCGCCGCGATCCGCCTCGCCTTGCCCATCTTGCCCACCACGGCCAAAGCGGCCACGACCTCGGCCGCCAAAGTTCGGCTCGGGCATCTCAAATTGTTCACCCATCATCTTCTCTAGCTTGGCCTGCTGTTCGGGGGTGAGCACGTCGAGCATTTTCTTGCGGGCATCGGCTTGAAGTTCACGGATCTTGGCTTGCAGTTCCTCCTGCACTTCGATCGCCCGCTTTTCGAGCTTCTCGCGTTGTTCGTCGGTCAGGTTCAGGGCCTTGGCAATCTCGCCCCCGGTGATGGCTTGCGCCCCGCCGCGACGGATTCTCCCTTGCAGGTCGATCTGCCTGAGCCGGTCGAGTTGGTGCGGCAAGAGAACTTCGCCAAGCTGCTTTTCGAATTCGGCGTTCATGGCGTCCATCTTCTCGCGGATATGATCGAACCGAGCGCGGCGCTCTTCCTCACCAAGGTCGCGCATTTCCTCGAACATGCCTCGCATTTCTTGCTCGACTCGGCCACGAGCCTCATCGGCCAAAACGCGGAGCTTTTCACGTTGTTCGTCTACGACCTGCAGTTCTTGCTGAATATCATCGCGAAACGCCAGGCCGAAAAGCCCGCCCCCCGGTCCGCCAGGGCCCCCCGGTCCGCCGAATCCGCCAGGCCCGCGGAATCCACCGCCACCGCCCGGCGGAGGGCCTGGCGGCTGTGCCAACGTGGTGGATGCCGCTACCAAGAACCCAGCAGCGAACAATAACGCCAGTGAGCGAACGCGAAATGTCATTTGGGACTCCATTGTGAAGGCAAGAAGAGATTGGTATCGAGGAGGTCGAGAGTTTCAACTCATGATCTAACCCCATACGCCATCCAAGGTATCGCAATTTCCAACTACTACCAGATACGAATCTGGCTCGATGCACCAGTTTTCGTATTTCTCCGCTAATCTTTACGACTGTGGTGGGCGAAAGATCGTCGCGGGGCCAAACAAAACCGTCTTGTTGCTTGCCGAGGCAATTCGTAAAGTAAGATGGGGTCAAGGCTTACGATTACCCCGGCCGCGGTCGGTACCCAGTAATCTCCACACTCACAGATCGAATGGCAGCAAAATGACTCCCACCGAACTCATGCAACTGGCGATCGAGAAGTGCCGCGAGGGGATCGCCGCCGGACAAAGCCCGTTCGGGTGTGCAATCGAGTGTGGCGGTCGGGTGATTGCCTGCTCGCACAATACCGTCGTCGCCACGACCGATATCACGGCCCACGCCGAGGTCAACGCCCTGCGCGAGGCTTGCCACGCCATCGGCAATATCTTTTTGGATGGTGCCGTGGTGGCCACCACGTGCGAACCATGCCCCATGTGTATGGCGGCACTCCACTGGGCGCGGGTAGGCACCGTGTACTACGGCGCAACGATTGCCGATGCCGACGACGCCGGCTTCAACGAACTCTCGCTCCCCGCCGCCGAACTTCTCCGCATCGGCGGCAGTACGCTAGAACTTGTCCCCGAGTTGATGCAGCCAGAATGCAAACAACTTTTCGCCGAATGGAAGGCCAATCCCCGGCGCACGGTATACTAAAGAGACGAACGATGTCGTAACGTTAACTTCCCAGCTCCTGTTTAGCCGCGACGCGAAGCGGAGCGCGGGCACAACTCCCACCCCCCACGTTCCCCCTGACGCTAACCCTCACCCCTCACCCCCTCACCCCTTCCCCCTCACAACTCGCAACTCGCAACTCGCAACTCCATGCTCTCCAAATCCGATATCGCTGCCGATTGGCTTACCCGTTACACGGGCATGCCACTCGACTGTTTCGGGCCGTACGTACTGCTGACGAACTTCCGCGATTACGTGCAGCGGTTCGCCGAGCGGTTTGCCTGCGATATCTACGGCGACAACCGCCCGATGCAGGCCGCCACGAACTCGGCAGGCCTCACGATTGTCAATTTCGGCATCGGTTCGCCCAACGCAGCCACCATCATGGATTTGCTGACCGCTTACCAGCCCGAGGCCGTATTGTTCCTCGGCAAGTGTGGCGGGCTAAAGCACACCACCGAAATTGGCCATTTCATCTTGCCGATCGGCGCGATCCGCGGAGAAGGCACTTCCGACGACTACCTCCCCCCCCTCGTACCGGCACTCCCCTCGTTCAAACTCCACAAGTTCGTTTCGCAGAAGCTCGTGGACCACGGCCTTGAATACCGCACGGGCGTCATCTACACGACCAACCGCCGCGTGTGGGAACATGACGAAAAATTCCGCCAGCAACTTCAGGAGTACACACCTATCGCCATCGACATGGAGACGGCCACCATTTTCGTCGTCGGCCACAACAACCAAATTGCCCGCGGGGCGCTCTTGCTCGTCACCGATAAACCGCTCACGCCCGAAGGTGTAAAGACCAGCGAAAGCGATATCCGCGTCAACCGCGATTGGTCGGACCTCCATCTCGCCATCGGCATCGATTCCCTCACCGAGATCGGCGAGAAGGGCGAGATGATCAAACACTTCAAGTATTGAACCTGGAAAACCGGAAAACCGCATTCCAGAGCCTCTCGCGGGAAAGCCGGGTTCCGTACATGTCCTGCATAACGGGCACATTTTCCGGAAGAACTTGGTTCCTAAGCTCTATGATTTCCCGAGGTCTTCATGGATAACACCAATTCCTGCCGCATGGCAGAGCTTTGCAATTCTTGCAAAGTACCAGTTCCTCTTCAACTTAGCCATTTCCCACTTTCCCACGCTGATATGTCTATCCAGGTGCGTTCACTTTGCGGGTTCAGGCACGTAGGGGCCGCGAGCCGAGCGGCCCATGCAGATTTCGGATTTCAAATTGCGGATTGCGGATTGAAGTCGGAATGGAATCCGAATTGCATGCCAAGACGGTTAGATGTTGCATTCGGGCGCTCGATGATCCGCAATCCAAAATCCAAAATCTGTTTTTCGACCCTCGACTCTCGACCCCTACAAGGTTTCACGTTGGTGGAATTGTTGGTCGTGATCGCAATCATCGGCATTTTGGTAATGCTGTTACTCCCCGCGATCCAAGCCGCCCGCGAGGCCGCTCGACGCTCGCAATGCCAGAACAACTTGCGCCAGCTCGGGGTCGCGCTTCTAAACTACGAGAATGCGAATAAATCATTCCCACCTGGCGGCGTCACGCAAGGTGCTTGCTGCACGGCGAAGAGCGCCGGGGGATGGACCATCTACATCCTGCCCTATGTCGAAGAACAAGCCCTGTTCGACAAATACGACTTCACCGAGCCAAACGAAAGCCCGACCGACGCCGACAACGATGGCCGTTCTAACAAGCTTGTTCGAGAAGCCAACCCCAAGGTGTTCGATTGCCCCACCGACGAAGACACCGATATGAACGACCACCCCGCGAGCGGCCCCGGGGCACTCCTCTTGTACAACCGCGGGTCGTACCGCGGCAATGCCGGGTTATGTACCACCCAATCTGGCGCCTTCTGGGATAGCGCCTCCGAACATGCCAAAGGGTACCAAAAGGAACGTGGGCCCCTGCATGGCATCGGCCCCATCTACCAAAACCCCTGGGTGGCCAACCCCGTCCTCACCAGCACCTGGAGCCTCGTCAATCCCGTCAAGCTCAAAGACATTACCGATGGCACCGCCCATACCGTGCTGGTCGCCGAAAAAGCTCACTTGGCTCTAACCGAGGAAGCTCGACGACGACGCACTTTTTGGGCTTACACCTACACTGCTTACCAACGTTCGCTCACGTTCTTGCAAACCCGGTCGATCATCTCCGACTATGACCGCTGCATCAGCATCGGCGGTACCTTCGGCACAGATCCCTGCAAACGCTCGTGGGGCAGCCTCCACGCCGGCGGTTTCAACACCGTCATGTGCGATGGCTCCGCCCAATTCACTCCCGAAGGTGTAGATATCTTCCTCTTCGGCGCTCTTTCGACTATCGCCAATAGCGAAGTCATCGAAAACTAACTTCGGCCCCGTTCCTGGATTGGGCAATATCCGTGGCGTTCCGCGGCGAACAATTCTGTAAAGGTACCGGTCGAATGTCTCTAGCTCGCAACTCACTAACCTCACTCGCATGCTGTGCATTTGCCTTCGCCGCCGGCTGTGATCGCGGCTTGCCGATCGCTCCCGCCTCGGGCACGCTCTCGTTGAATGGCCAGCCTCTCGCAAACGCCAACATCACGACACAACCGATCGGCGCGGGAACCCCGAACCCCGGCCCCGGTTCGTTCGCCACTTCCGATTCGCAAGGACACTTCGAGTTGGAACTCGTTAAGCCCGCCCGCAAAGGTGCGATCATCGGCCAGCATCGGCTCATGATCTCGCCACCTAACACAACGCCGCAAAATGACTCGACCCAAGTTACTTCTAGCGGCATCACCGTGTTCACCGATACCCCCAAGTCGAATCGCGCGGCTGTGCCAACATCGTGGCCCACTTCTTTTAACGATGGCTCGCTTACGCTCGAAATCCCTGCCGCCGGATCCGATTCGCTACGGATCGATTTGAAAAAGTAGCTTCCCCCTGCAAAGTAGTTGCTACCGAAAACCGAGCGGCGCGAAGTAAGCCCCGCAAACCGAGCGGCACGGTTCGTGAAACCGGATTCTTATCACCCTTGCCTGGATATCTATCTCCGTTGATCCGCGACGCGGAGGCTCGGCGAAGCAGAACGCGAATCCCCCCATCGCTTATCAAGGCAAGACCCAATCCGTTGGAAACTCCGCGCCCCGCTCGGCTTGCGGGACCTACCGGGCAGCCCCCACGCAAAGGGAAACACCAGTTCGGCCACGGGGCAACCTTCGCCGCCCCTTACCTTTTGCCACAATCCGCTAAGTTTCCCCGCGATTTTGTTGGACGAACTCTTGGGTAGTTCGCTAACATAATGTTAATATCAGGATGTTAGCATTCCTTTTGGCTGGCCCGAACTTGGGCATTCCAGCCAACTGGGGAGTCCCCCATTCCTAGCACGTTTAGACACGATGGAAAGCGATAGGATGCGCAGCCTCATCCCCTTGTTCCAATCGAAGATTCCTTGCGTTTGCCTGTCTCTGCTGGCGGCGGTTTCGCTCTCGGGCTGCGGTGACGGCAAAATCAAACGATACCCAGTCGTGGGCCACGTGACGGTCGACGGCAATCCTGCCGAGGGCGCGCTGGTCATCTTCTGCCCCTTCAATTCAACCCCTGAACTCGAAAAATTTCGTCCGGCAGGCGTGGCCGATGCAACGGGCGCGTTCAAGCTTACGACCGTGGAACCCTCCGACGGCGCCCCGGCTGGCAACTACAAGGTCCTTGTAAAGTGGTGCCCAACGCTGCCGAACCAGGAAGACGCCGAACGCGGCGGTCGAGGGGGAGCCAAAGGCCCCGATCGCCTGAAGGGCAAGTACTACAATCTTGATACGACGCCGTTAAACGTCACAATCGAGAAAAAATCGAACGAGCTTGCACCGTTTGATTTGAAAACGAAATAAGAACCAATTGAAATAATGCGTCTCGCTGGATTCACTTGTGGCCCATGAGCCACGGCCCTCGCTCGGCCGCGAAATTGCAACGAAATCGTGAGACTTTCCCGGAACCGTCGGAGACGTGGAGTCTTCAAAGCAATAGGTGCCTGCCCCTCTCTGTTCTAGATACTGAAGATAGAGAACGTTTCTGTTCCGTTGTTGTTCGATCATCTTTCTTATCAAGCCTTAGGCCAAGCAGTCGATTCGGAGGATACAGAACATGCTGAAATCAATAACCATGTGTGCAGTGAATCCCGAGGCGAACGCTTGCCATTCCGGTGGCATCGATTCTGGATTCCGCACCAAGTCGTTTCGAAAGTGCATTCCGCTGCTTGGAAATCCGAATTCCGAATTCCGAAATTCCCCAAGTTCGCCTCGGCTCGGCGGACCTACTGGCCGACATGCGTTCACCCTGGTGGAACTATTGGTCGTGATTGCGATCATCGGCATCTTGGTCGCACTGCTTCTGCCCGCGATTCAGGCCGCCCGCGAAGCGGCTCGACGGACCCAGTGCACGAACAACATGAAGCAGATCGGTCTGGCCATTCTCAACTATGAATCGGCGAGAAAACAACTGCCCTTGGCGTACACGCCAAACTATACCGGAAATCAGGGGAGCGGTTTTTGTGGCGCCACCAGCTCCTTCAGTAACCCGAGCAATGGTCAACAGTACCACTTCATTCTGACGTTCATCTTGCCTTACATTGAAGAACAGGCTGTTTACGACCGAATCGATTTGAAAAAAGCTTGGTACGACAATACGCAGAACAGCAAAGGCACGACGAACCTCCTTGCCACGGCCGTCGACCTGCCCGCGTACTTGTGCCCGACTGCCGAAAACCGGCCTGGAAAATATACGACAGACTACTTCTGCATCGTCGACATCAGCGATTCCAATTACTGCGTCGACGTCGAATCCGGTTCCAAGTTGACCAATCAGAAACGAAATCGTGAACGGCTGGCTGGCATGCTCACCGATCAACCCAACCCTATCCGCAAGATCAGCGATGGGCTTTCCAAGACCTTTATGTTCTTTGAATCGGCAGGACGCCCCAACAATTACGTCCGCAAAGTTCTCAAGGGTGAAATGGCTTCTACTACCCGTAGCAGTTCCAATCCGGCCACCCCTTCGGTTTCAATTCCCCACAAAGATACCCAATGGGCCGACGACCGGGTCTATGCCATTTGGGGCAATGTATTCGATCCCGCCACCTGCCCCATTACGTCCATCATGAATTGCGACAACTACTCGGAAATCTACAGCTTCCATCCAGGGGGTGCCCAGTTTCTTTACGGAGATGGCAGCGTGACTTTCCTCACCGAGGATACGAACATTGATACGTTCATTTCCTTGTTTACCGCCGCGGCCGACGACCTCGTCACCGTTGCCCCGTAGCAGGGCCTTCCCCTCTGCCAATAATCCACCTTTTTCCTCCACATTCCTCTCGACAAGCCCGCGTGGTGAGCATACGCTAGCGTTAAGGTTTCGTTAAGGAACCGTGAGGGTTTTACGGCCAGTTTGAATTGGTTCGAAGGCAAGAGAGGAGGCAACTCGAAGCTAGCTTTCTTTGAGCTTCGTTTCGAGACTTTCTTTGGGGCTGCGGAATATCTCGGCAAGATGGCCATTTGAGTCATTGGCAGGGAAACTTTAGCCGCTTCTGGTGCGCAAACCGGGTACTCCCCGCGCTTGCTACTGCTGACGCACCGTTCAGTGTCCATGTTTAGCTGGGGCATCGGGGCTTATCGTTCCGATTGCACGGCGTTGCGTTTCCGCGGCGCGCGGCATCACCGATCGCGCGCCTGATTCGCAATCGTCGGCCTACGGCATGCCACACGACCTGGCGCGTTTCTCCCTTCTGTTCCTCGTTTTTCTTTCTACTTCGAGCTTCATACCGTACGGAACAAACCAGAGAGGAGTTTCAAGAATGGAAATGGATCAGAGTTCACATCATGCTTCGCTTCGAGGCAGCAAGGTTGCTGGCGCACTCGGTGTGCTATCCGCCGGACTACCGAATGACGAAGCCCGAATGACGAATGACAAATGCAGAAGAGTAGCTTCTCGCGAAGCGTCATTCCGTCATTCGTCATTCGTCATTCGTCATTTACACGCGTTCACGCTCGTCGAACTGCTCGTGGTGATTGCCATTATCGGCATCTTGGTGGCACTGTTGTTACCGGCCATTCAGGCCGCTCGTGAAGCCGCCCGACGTACCCAGTGTACGAACAAAATGAAGCAGCTTGGCCTCGCCGTGCTCAATTACGAATCGGCCAAGAAAGTGCTGCCGGCCGCTAACACGCCAAACAATACGACCGCCAAGAGCCAAGGCGCGTGCTCGGGTACAGCCGCCCCCGCCACGGTAACGAACGGCTTGGCCCATCACTCGTTCTTCACCTTCATTCTGCCTTACATCGAAGAGCAGACAACCTACGATCAAATCGACCTGAAGCTCAACTGGGACTCCACGACCGCCTCTTCCGGAAAACCAGGGAATCGCACGGCCACAGCCAAGGATATCGACGCCTTGTTGTGTCCGTCGGCCGAAGGTCGCCCCAATACCTTCACGACGGATTACATCGTCCTTTCCGATATCGATGCCGCGAAATACTGCCTGCTAGAAAGCGGCAACAAAGTCAGCACCAAGCGCTCCACCGATAAACTCAGCGGCATGATCTCCGATGTCCCCGGGACGATCCGCAAGGTGAGCGACGGCATGTCAAAGACCTTCATGGTTTTTGAGTCGGCCGGCCGGCCTACCCACTACATTGCGAATCGCCAGCCGAAGGACTTGATGTACGTCGAGAACGCGTCGCTCAGCAAGGCCCCTGGCTCGGGCGGCCCCACCGATTACCAGTGGGCCGACGGCGGCACCCTCCTCACCGGTGCCGATGGCATCTACGCCATCTGGGGTCGTGAATCGAACTCGAGCATCTCTTGCCCGCTTGAAACCGTAATGAACTGCGATAACTGGCAGGGCGTTTATAGTTTCCACTCGGGCGGCTGCAATATCGCACTGGGCGATGGCAGTGTCTCGTTCATCACCGAAGGGATCGATCTCGATACCTACGTCTCGATGTTCACCCGCGGCGCCGGCGATCTGGCCAACTCGCAACAGTAGCCATCGCATCCAATCGCTTTGCGGCGATTACAAACCTAGAACGCGTGCGTTCCCGCCAATGGGGGCACACGCGTTTTTTCGTTTGGCCCTCCGGACACTCGCCACCAATTTGACACCACCATTCCCGCTTACTTACGATGTAGGTCTGCCACTCGCGTGGTTTCATCTTTTCCGCCAGTCTTTCGTTGGGAGATTTCCCCCGTGCCCACCGACCTTGCCCGCGCCATCGATCATACGCTGCTGAAGCCCGACGCAACGCTCGACCTGGTTCACATGCTCTGTAAAGAAGCGATCGAGTTTGGCTTTGCCTCGGTGTGTGTTAACCCGTGCCACGTGCGCCTGTGCGCGAAGCTGCTCGCAGGCTCCGCTGTGGCGGTGTGTACGGTCGTCGGTTTCCCACTCGGCGCGAATGCCACGAAGACCAAGGCCCGCGAAGCCAAGCGCGCAATCCGCGACGGTGCCCGCGAAATTGATATGGTCATTAACATCGGCGCGCTAAAAAGCGGCAACGACGATGCGGTGTACGACGACATTCGCGCCGTCGTCAAACAATGCAAAAAAGGCGGGGCCATTTGTAAGTGCATCTTGGAAACCTGCCTCCTCACCGATGATGAGAAACGCCGCGCCTGCCAGGCAGCCGTTCGCGCCAAGGCCGACTTCGTAAAAACTTCGACCGGCTTCAGCACGGGCGGCGCTACGGCCGAAGACATCGCCCTGATGGCCGCCGAGGTCGCCTCCGCCGGCTTGGGCGTGAAGGCCTCCGGCGGGATCCGCACGTTGGCCGACGCCCAACGAATGCTCGATGCCGGCGCCACCCGCATCGGCGCCAGCGCGGGTGTCGGCATCGTGCAAGAATCCCAAAGGGCCTCACTCGCCGAAGCCGCCAGCGAAAAGTATTGAACATGGTGCTTCCCAGGGTGCCCCTCCTCGATTGAAGCTCGCACGAACGCGTTTCAACAGTTGCTTATCATTGCGCTGCCCGATAAATTAAGCACATGCTCGAACTCTACGATCAAATCGAAGCGACCGCGGCCGCCATTCAGGCCAAGTTCCCCGTCACACCGCATGCCGGCATCATCCTTGGCACGGGGCTGGGCGGGCTGGTCGAAAAAATCGAAATCGTCGCCACACTCGATTACGAATCGATTCCCAATTTCCCTAAGTCCACGGCCACGAGCCACCGCGGCCGGCTCGTTTGCGGACACCTGGAGGGCGTGCCCGTCGTCGTGATGGAAGGCCGCTTCCACCAATACGAAGGCTACCCGCTTAAGAAGATTACGCTGCCCGTTCGCGTGTTCAAGCGGCTTGGTGCGCAACTGTTGATCGTTTCGCAAGCTGTCGGCGGCCTCAATACAATGTATCGCCCCGGCGATGTGATGGTCATCGATGACCAGATCAACCTGATGGGCGACAACCCGCTCGTGGGCATCAACGACGACCGCCTCGGCCCGCGGTTCCCGGATATGTCGCAACCCTTCGATTTCGAGCTGATCGATGCTGGGCTGGAAGTGGCCCGCCGCGAGAACTTCGTGGCCCACCGCGGCGTGACGGTCGCCGTCACGGGGCCGAACCTCGAAACGCGCGCCGAGTACCGCTTCCTGCGCCGGATCGGCGCCGATGTGGTGGGCATGAGCACGATCCCCGAGGCGATCGTCGCCGCCCACTGCGGCCTCCGCACGTTCGGCCTCGCCGTCATCACCGACATGTGCTACCCCGACCATGCCGAGCCGGTAAACGTCGAGCAGATCATCGCCACCGCCAACACCGCCGCTCCCAAACTCCGTGCCATGGTCTCGGGCGTCCTCAAATACGACGCGGCGAAGAGGGGGAACTAGCCACGGAGATCACAGAGACCACCGAGAATATACAAGAAGACCTCGCATGACTGATTCTTTGACCGACAAGATTATTGGCGCTGCCATCGAAGTCCATCGGATACTGGGACCGGGATTATTGGAATCGGTTTATGAAGAAGCCTTGTGCTATGAGTTTGAACTTCGCGGAATTCGTTTCTATCGGCAGGCACCCGTGAAAATGCACTACAAGGACAGGCCAATCAAAGAACACAAGATTGATCTTATTGTCGAAGATCGAGACGACCGAGCTATCGTTGAACTAAAATCGGTTTCATAACTACCCGATATTGCAACGGCTCAAGTTCTCTCTTATCTCAAAGCAACGCAACTCAAACGCGGACTCCTAATCAACTTCGGTGAAAAGCGACTCGTAGATGGCGTACGACGACTCTCTCTGTGCCCTCTGTGGCAAATGATCCATGCACCACCTTTGCCCGCAAATTGCCGAAGCCGCCGCGTTTGTCCGCACTCGTTGGAATGGCCAGCCGCGGTGCGGCATCATTCTCGGTTCGGGCTTGGGCGGCGTCGGCGATGCCATCGAACTCGAAGCCGCGATCGATTATGGCAACATCCCCCACTTCCTCAAATCCACGGCCATCGGCCATCACGGCCGGCTGCTCTGCGGCAAACTCCGCGGTGTGCCGGTCGTCGCCATGCAAGGCAGGTTCCACTGCTACGAAGGCTACTCGGCCGAGCGGGCCACCTTCCCCGTGCGCGTCATGAACGCCCTCGGCATCGAACTGCTGATCGTTTCCAATGCGGCCGGCGGGCTGAACCCGAACTACGCCTGCGGCGATGTGATGGTCCTCGACGACCACATCAACCTGCTCAACCGCAACCCACTCATCGGCGTCAACGACGACCAGCTCGGCCCGCGCTTCCCCGATATGGGCGCTCCGTACGATCGGCAATTGGGCGATGCCGCGCTCGCCATCGCCCGCCAGCACGATTTCGTCTGCCATCGCGGCGTCTACGCCGCCATGCTCGGCCCCACCTACGAAACCCGCGCTGAAATTCGCATGTTGCGATACTTCTGTGCCGATGCGGCCGGCATGTCCACCGTGCCCGAGGTGCTCGTCGCCGTTCACGCCGGCCTCCGCGTGCTGGGCCTCTCGACGATCACCAACATCTGCTCGCCCGATATACGCCACACCACCAGCGGCCACGAGGTCATCGCCACCGCCGAAACGGCCCGCGACAAATTGCAGGCAATCGTCGTGGCAATTGTGACCAAGGAGTTTGGCGGTCGGTAGTTGGCCACAGCGAGACGGACCTCGCTCCACTTCACGTTTCGACTAGATGGGCGAACGGTACATTTCGTTGGCAGCCGCAACTGCCGCGCCAGGCGAGAATGTGTGCCCTTGCTCGGCTAGCAGTTGCTCGAGCGCGGCCAACAAGACCAGCACGTTCGATTCGCGGCTCGAGTAGCCCATCAGGCCGATCCGCCACACCTTGCCCTTGAACACGCCAAGGCCGGCTCCGATCTCGATGCCGAACCGCTCCAGCAGCTTCTTGCGAACGGCCACGTCATCAACCCCTTCGGGAACCCGCACCGCGTTCAGTTGGGGCAACTCGTGGCCGGCCTGCGTGGCGTAGTCGATCCCGATCGCCGCCAGCCCCGCTCGCAACGCCAGGTGGTTACGCCGATGGCGCGCAAAGCACTCCTCCAGACCTTCCTCCAACACAAGCCGCAACGCTTCGTGCAAGGCATACGTCATGTTGATCGGGGCCGTGTGGTGATACACGCGGTCGCTGCCCCAGTAGCTGGCAAGCAGCGAAACATCCAGATACCAACTTCGCACTTTTTCTCGCCGGGCCAGAATCTTCTCGACCGCCCGATCGCTGAGCGATATCGGTGCCAAGCCGGGCGGGCAGCCCAAACACTTCTGCGAACCCGAGTACACGGCATCGACTTGCCACTTGTCGATCTCGACCGGAATGCCGCCGAGCGCCGTGACGGTATCGAGAATCAACATGGCCCCCGCCTCGCGCGCCGCGGCGGCAATCTCCTCAACCGGCTGCCATGCCCCGGTGGAAGTTTCAGCCATCACCATGGCCACGACCTTCGGCTTCACGCGGGCAAGCGCTTCCTTCACCTCGGCAGGCTCGAACACCTCGCCCCAGGGGCGTTCGAGTTTCGTCACCTGTCCGCCGGCGCGGCCGGCCATGTCGGCCAGCCGGTTGCCAAACACGCCGTTGATGCACACAAGCACGGCCTCGCCCGGCTCGACAACGTTCAACACCATCGCTTCCTGCCCGGCCGATCCCGTGCCGCTGATCGCCATCGTCATGCGATTCTTCGTCCGAAACACCTCGCGGAGCATCGACTGCAATTCATCCATCACCCGCAGGTACTCGGGGTCCAAATGCCCAACCGTTGGCTGCGCCATCGCGGCCAGTACGCGGGGGTGAATGTCGCTCGGCCCTGGGCCAAGTAACGTTCGAACTGGGGCATTCAGGGGTGCGGGCAACGTGGCCATCGGGCAACCTTCTCCAGCAAACGGGGTGATGAATGACGACGCGGCGAATGAGCCTTTGCATTCGATTTTGGCCATCCCGAAATCGTCAGGAGGCTGGCTCATCTTGCCGAGCCTTCGGAGCCATATTCGCCAGCTCCCCCTCCTCGAAGACCGATCTGAGAAAGGCTCCAAGTCGATCACGCCAAGTCTCGGTCCTCGAACAAGATCAATGCAAACAGCATGGCCACGGCCGAGTACAGCGCGCAGTACAGCGCGGCCCAGGCCAAGTAGTTCGGCGGAACGCGCACGCCGCCAGCCACGGCCGCCTGAACGTTAAAGTGATCGAGCACCGGCAACACCAGGGCGATGAGTTGCCCAAAGAACGCCACGAACTCATTCTGGCCCACCGACGACTGCGCGATCAACGGCCCCAAGTGCCCCAGCACGTACACCGAACCGCAAATCACCAGGTTCGGCAGCATCGGCAGCCGCGTGGAAATCGCCACGCTGATGGCCGTCAGCACCACCGTCTCCAGGAACGAGAGCACCAACCCCGGCACAATATTCACCATCTCGGCGTTGCACATCTGCCAGGTCGGCTCGGGGTTCGAGGTCTCGCGCGAATCGTAGACGACCTTGTACGAAACCAAGATCAACATCCACGCCCCAAGCAGCACGAAGATAAGCAGGTTCGCCCACACGATGCCCAAGAACTTGCCCAGCACGAACTCTCGCCGGCTAATCGGCTTCGAAAGCAGCGTCAACGCCGTCCGTCCCTCGATCTCCTCGGAAACCGAGACGCTCGCCGTCCACACGGCCACCAAAATCGCGAGCACCATGATCGTCATCAGGCTCGAATCCTTGAACATCTTCACGTCTTCGCCGAACGTGTTGTACGGGATGTAAATAAATAGCGCGATGGCGCAGGCGCCAATACCAAGGGCCAGAATGTAAATCGGTTGGGCAATCGCCTCCTTCGACGTAGCCAACGCGATATTCGAAATGCCCGGCAACAACGCGTGGATCAGGAAGTACGCGAAGTAGATCGCCAAGATCACACCTGCCGCGATCGGTATCTGCCGCACCTCGCGCAGGGGGACATCGGTTTCGTAGCTCACCGACAACTCGGCCGGCACATCGCTTTCGTTCGTCACGTAAAGCTTCTCGATCGGGCCTTGGAATTTCCGCCCCACCTTGCTGCTCGGTGTCCATTGATACGCCTCGGCCCCCTCCACCAAGATGAGCGGCTCGCCGTACGCCTTGCCCTTTTCGACACCAACCACCAGGTCTCCGCCGCTCGCAAACGAGTACGATTGAAGCTCATCCGACTCGAACGACACCGGCACTTCCTGGTCCTCGGCCTGCGCGGGAATTGTAACCTGCTTCGTATGCGGCCCAACCGCCGCCAGCCGCCTCAGCGAGTGGCGAACCTGCGCCACCGGCATCACCGGCGATGCAATCAACGCAAAACCCGTTAGCGCTAACACCAGGTACGACACCCATTGCAGCACGCTTTCACGCGTTAACCGCAAGGCCGACTCGGCAACCCGCCGTGCGACAAGCCACAATCCGCCGTACAGCACCAACAGCAACGCCGCCGCTACCGCCACCCCAATCGACAACACCCAAAGCGGCGTCAACCAAATCGTTAGATTACCCATTTCAAATCACAATAGAAGAAGGAAGAGAACGGAATAAAGAACTCATCCAAGGCCCTTCTCCGAGTGGGAGTCGGGCCCCAGCCAATTCCCAAACTCGTTCTCAGCAACCAAACAGGCCGATACTCGACACGCCGGCCAAGCCTCCATGAGAACCCGTAACGGCCGCGATTTCAAGGCCCCATCGATCGGGGCAAGCGGCGGGGCCTTCTTACGGCTTTAGAAAACCGCATCTACGCGGCTCGATGGAACCACTCTCCCTACGCGGCTCCGCCCAGGCCCACCTGCATCCCTTCGCCGAAGTAGTACTTGCGGGCCTCGGGGTGGTTAAGCACTTCACGCGGTCGACCGTGGCAAAGCACCTGCCCGCCGCGAATCACGTAGCTGCGGTCGGTTATTTCCAACGTCTCGCGCACCTGGTGATCGGTAATCAGGATCGATATCCCACGATCACGCAGGTCGCGGATGATCGCCTGGATGCTGTCGATCGTCACCGGGTCGATGCCCGTGAACGGCTCATCCAGCAAAATGATTTGCGGATCGGACACCAGCGCGCGGGCAATCTCCAACCGCCGCCGCTCCCCGCCCGAAAGCGACATCGCCCGGCTACGCCGCAACTTCGATATGCCAAACTGCTCCATGAGTTGCTCCGCCCGCATCCGGCGAACCTTGCGGTTCATGCCCAATAGCTCCATCACGCCGAGCAAGTTCTTCTCGACCGAAAGCTTGCGGAAGACGCTCGATTCCTGGGCCAGATAGCCCATCCCGCCCTCGCGAGCCCGTTGGTGCATCGGCCATTTCGTCACGTCTTGGTTGGCCAGCATCACATGCCCCGCATCGGGATCAATCATTCCGCACGCCATGCGAAATGTCGTCGTCTTCCCCGCTCCGTTCGGCCCCAGCAGCCCCACGATCTCGCCCGGGTGGACTTCAAAATCCACGCCGTCCACCACGCGCCGACGACCATACGACTTCACCAATCCACGTACTTGCAACAGTGCCATGTCGAAGGTCCCTCTATGACAAAAAACAACCGCGAGCAGCAAACGCAATCAAGACCAACTCGCTCCGAGCTTGTAATGAAACGTCGATTCCAGTTAGCGGAGGCCGCCAGGCCGCTGTTTTAACCGATCCCCTCCACCACTTGTACCGAAACCAGTTGCCCACTTTCCAAAAAATCACAACCTCTCCGCGAGATGAATTTCCGCTCGCGGAGCGAGCGGCATACCTTAAACAGTTCAACTTGGGTAGATACCAATGCCCTATGGGAGAGCGAGGTTTCGAATCGTCTCTCAATCGCCCGACCTTTGAAATCACCTCGCCTCCTCCACAATTCGATTACCGTATGATCCTCATATCAGCCACGTTCGGGAACAGCGGGAACGGGATCGGCGTGCCCGGTAGACGATTCCACGAGTGCGGCCAGTACACGCACAAGGCCTTTCCAATCAACAACCGCTGATCCAAGTAAGCGCCGCCCGGGTGAGGGCCCACTCCATCGCCCGAAAACCACAGCCGCGCATCGGAACTTTCGGCGCTGTTGTCGCCCATCACGAACAGTTGGCCTTCCTTCAACTCAAAGTCAACGCTCTTCCGCTCGGCCCAACGGCCCCATTCGGTTGGTTCTGCGGCAAGGGAAAGAACTCCCAAATCAAAAGGATGGAAATCGGAGATGGGTACCCCTCGCGGTCGAATTCTTTCCCAGCTATCGGCGATGTAATACACGTCTCGCCACACCTGCAACCGCGAAACTCGCAGACGGGCCTCTCGCGCGCCGATGCCGACCGGCGCAAGGTCCCCCAAGTCGGCATCGCTCGTTTGCGGCAACATCTTGCCCCGCTCGCCGAACAACCTGACTGCATCGTACGTGGCCCCCCCCGCAAACTCCACAAGCTTTCCATCGACCCACAACAGCAATTGGTCATCGACATTCGCAAACGCAACCCGATACCCGCCCGGGCCAACGAGCGCGGTCTTGGCGGACCGCGCGAACTCGGCCTCACCCGCGATCGACAGCTTCGCCTCGCCGCTTGCCAGGTTGATCATGCACGTAAAGTGCTTGCCGCCTTCCACAAGGTCAAGCAGCAGTTCGCCTTCCTTCGATTCCACCGCCACGTCGGCCTCCACCATCAGGTCGCCCACCCAGTGAAGACCTTGCATCGTCGGAGATACCTGCAACGAACTCGTATGCGCAAATCCCGAACGGCTTATCCGCTCATTGTACGGGTTGGCATCGGTGATCAACCGGCGACGCCTGGCTCGGTCGAGGCCCGCGAACGCTCCCCCCGGCTGCCCTGCCCGCGAACCGTCGATCGCAACTTGCCAATCGTCATACAAGGGCTGCACATGTTCGTAACGCAGCCAACTCGCCAATTCCCCCCGGGCCTCCACACGGTAAGTTTGGTGAACCACCTTGCCCACCAGCTGCTTCTCCAACTCCCATTGACCCTCGTCGCCCGGCGGCGCATGCCAACGCAGCGGCCATCCCGCCGACTCCAGCGCCACGGGGTCGTACTCCGTATCGTGAACCTGCTGACGCATGGCCAAAAACTTTTCCGCCGGCTTCCGCTCGATGCCAAATCCTTCCGGTGAGCCAGCGTCCCGCGAGCGATTCGCGCCCACCCCAGCGGTGGCCGCCACGTCTCGCGGGCTGCCACTTGGCGGCTTGATAAACAAATCTCCCTGATCGATTCGCAACGACTCTCCTGGCAAACCAACCAACCGCTTGATGTAGTTGGTCTTCGCGTCGCCAGGGTACTTGAACACCACGACATCCCACCGATCGGGGTCGGTAAACGTATACACGTACTTGTTCACCAAAATCCGGTCGCCATTGTACGATGGCTGTTTCACGATCGAATTACGATTCTGGTCCTGAACGCTCGACGGAAGGTCGGGCCGCATCGCCAACACGTAACGGCACATCGGGCACTGCCCCGCAATGCAATCCGAGGGCGCTTGCCGCGGGTCGCTCGGCTCTTCGTCGCTCGCCGTCACCGTGTAGCGATAGCCGCACTGCGGGCAATCCACATCCTTGTGCCGACCCATCAGCGTCGGGGCCATCGAGCCCGTCGGAATGACGAACGCCTCGGCCTGAAACGTCCGGAACAAAAACGCCAACACGAACGCGATCACGATCGATTCGACTGTCTCGCGGAACACATGCGACTGCGGAACCGCCGCCACCGGCTTGGCCTTCGCGGCAACCACCGGCACCACACTCGCCGACTTCGGAATATGCTTGCGTTTCGACATCTCAGGTAGGCAACTCTTTACCCCGCGGCAACCCCACCCAGAACGCCCGGCCGCGGCACGCGGGCTGAAACCCCATAGCGTATTCGTTTACGAGCCGAAAATATAGCCCAACTCACCATACGCTAGCACCATTCCTCGCCAGATACTTCCAAGGCCAACCACCAA
>JADZFK010000122.1 GCA_020849945.1 Pirellulales bacterium
CCCCTACCCCAAGGAACGGTGGAAACACCCTGTCTCGTAGCGACGGGCGGTTGACCTTGCTTCCAACGATCTCCTGGCTTGTTCTCCGTGACCTCGGTGTGCTCCGTGGTGAGAAATCCGGGTTAGCTGCGGCTCATTCGCAAATCACAGGTTGAGACATTGGGGAGCTTGGACAGTTTCTCCGAAAGTCCAGCATAATGGATGAGCCTTTTTTTGTTGAAGATCAGTTATCAACCTTTTCTCCGAAAGTGCAGAACTGGTTTGTCGCAATTGATATGTGAATTCACGGCCAGGATTAATGCTCTGTTTCCTTCGTGTTCTTTTTGGCCTTGTGGTTTGACTTAGCCCTGCAGCACTGGCAACGTGTTTCTTTCATGATCTCTCCGTGTCTCCGTAGTCACACTTCCGAGAAACGGCGGAAGAAGCGATCCTCAATGGCTCATTCACCACGCAGTCACCGATAGTACGAGGGGGCGTAGTTCGGCAGCGAGAAAGAAGGAACCGGTGATGCAGACAAGCTCGCCTTCGCGGGAAGTTTGCATCGCATGCTGCAGGGCTTCGACGGGGGTCGGGCACAGGATGAGTTCAGGAGCACGGGCCGGCAGCGGGTGAGGTTGTGTTGCCCGAGACACATCCTCGGCAGACGGGCTTCGCTCGGAAGCAGAAGCGAATGCGGCGCGGAAAAGCTCCAGCAACTTCTCAGCGGAAACGGCCCGGGGATTTTCTTGATACTTCGTGACAATGATTCGTTCAAACGGGTGCGCCAATTCCCGTACAACGGCGGGAACGTCTTTGTCGTGACTGATTGAAACAATGAGTGTTCTTCGCGAAGCGGGCGGAAGTTCCGCGAGGGATTCGATAAGTGCCCGAGCCGAGGCAGGGTTGTGGGCCGTATCGAGCACGATGGTCGGATTGCCAGGAATGATCTCGACGCGACCAGGCATCTTGGCAAGGGCCAGGCCTTGTCGCATCGCTTCGGTGGAGATGCACCAACCTTGATGGCGTAGCTCAGAGACGGCAGCGAGCGCGACGGCCGCGTTCGCGGCTTGATGCGGCCCCCGCATGGCAAGTTCGAGATGATCGAGTGCTAGTTCCTGCCCAGCCAAGTTGTTTCGAAAATCGAATGAGGCAGATTCTGCAGCTGCGTTTTCGGCGGCACCGTTGGCGAAACTTCGAGCCCCATGATAGTGGAATTGGAAGTCGCGGCCGAGTTGGAGAATGCGGCAACCATGTTCGCGGGCGATCGTCGCGACAACCGCCCTGGGCTCGTCCGCGGTGACACCAGAAATAACGGGAACTCCTGGCTTGATGATGCCAGCTTTTTCACGCGCGATTGCCGAAAGTGTATTTCCGAGCTGCCGCATGTGATCGAAGCTGATCGACGTAATCACGCTAACAACCGGCAGGCAAACGTTGGTCGAGTCGAGTCGCCCCCCTAAGCCAACTTCAAGCACGGCGGCATCCGCTTGGCGTTCGACAAAATGGAGGAGGGCGATTGCCGTGGTGATTTCGAAATAGGTTGGCCCGCCCGCCGGGTCCCCCTCGGCGGCCGCTTCCGTATCCATCGCAAGAACTTCCGAGCGAACCCGATCGACCAGGGTTACGAATTCGTCCGCCGAGCAGGGTTGGCCATCTACCGCAAAGCGTTCTTCAATTTGTTCCAAGTGGGGCGAGGAGAAGAAGCCCGTGCGATAACCGGCCGCGGTAAGCATGGCAGAGATCATGGCCGATGTGGACCCCTTTCCCTTCGTTCCCGCGACGTGAATGATCTTCAGGCTTGCTTCCGGCTGGCCAAGCCGCGTGAGAAGTTGCCGCATCCGATCCAGCTTGAGTTGGCGTTCTTGGTAAGGAATCCAAGAAGTTCGCTCGTAATTGATGCGGTTGAGGAGCCACTCCAACGCGGCCTGGCGCGCGGGGTGTGCAATCGAGGTCGTTGTGTGATCCGGCAATGGCATAGGACGCGGAATCGAGTATCTGTCGGTATGGGGGTGCAAGAATTTGTCGACGTGTGTCGGTCGCTCCGCGATCGGACGCCAAATTATTGTCGGCTAGGTTGCAGTTGCCTCGTGGGGGTGTAGAAACGAAAGGAGTTGGGGAAGGATCGCGCGAAGCGCGCGCGAGCGGTGACTCAGAACACGCTTGACGTGCGGCCCAAGTTCGCCAAATGTACAATGATACTCCGGCAACTCGAACAAGGGATCATAACCAAAGCCGCCTGATCCGGCAGGTTCAAACCGAATGCGGCCTCCACAAACATCGCGGCTTTCCGCTCGAATGTTTCCCAAGGGGTCGGCGAGCGCAACCTGGCAAACATAGTGGGCCGTTCGTTTCTCGGCCGAAATATTTGCAAGATCACGGAGGAGACGGCGATTGTTATCGTCATCGGTGGCGTCGGGGCCGGCGAATCGTGCCGAATAAACGCCCGGGGCACCCCCGAGGGCATCCACACAGATGCCGCTGTCGTCGGCCAAGACCCATTCGCCAAGGTGCCGGCTTTGCTGGGCTGCCTTCAATCCGGCATTCGCGGCAAACGAATCGCCATCCTCAACCACTTCGAGAGCGTTGGGGAAGTCTTCCAGCGTGCGAACCTCCAACCCGTGCGGTGCAAGCAGGTCGACAAGCTCGCGCCCTTTCTTTCGGTTATGCGTGCCGAGGACGAGGAAGGGGCGAGAGGACGGCACCACGAGGAACACCCCCAAGCTAATCTTGTGCAAATCGAGTCGGTAAAGGCGATATCCTAATAGGGTTACATGGCAAAGGCGAGGGGGGAGGCAAGGAGAGAAGGCGGAAAGGGGAAGGGGGAAGGGGGGAGGGGGGATTGCTTCGGTTGTTTAAGGGTTTTCGTGAATTGTGGGCCGCGTTTTTTCCGAACCCCTGGCGGCGGCTCCATGGTTTCAGGCTGAATTCGCGGACGGTCTCCGACCACAAAGTGCGAGTTCGTTTCTTAGTCCGCATTTCTCACAATCAAAACCACAGAGGCACGGAGCCACGAGGAAACCCAAAAACAAGTACCCCTACCACAATAAACGGTGGAAACACCCTGTCTCGTAGCTGCGGGCGGTTGACCTTGCTCAAACGATCTCTTGGCTTGTTCTCCGTGACCGCTGTGTGCTCCGTGTGCTCCGTGGTGAGAAATCCGGGCTAGCCGGCATAGGTACTGGAGAGACTTCGTTTGGGTACTGAAATGGCCTCGGGGTGAATATCCATCGGGATGATGCGTTTCTGTTCGCGGTTCTTGCCACGCCCCGCCATGATCTTGACATGCTTCGGGTTCAAGCCGGGAACGATCTGGGCTTGTTTGTCTGTTAGCTGAAGCGTTGCCTGCTGTTGCTGCTGTTCCACTCGGCGTTTCGTAGTGGCATCGTTGCCGATGCCCGTAATGGGGTCTGCAGGCGTGTCGTAACCGGCGTCGAAGGTCTGCACGATCTTCTGCACTTCGGGGACCACAACCACGCGGCCATCGGGGAGCTGCCGCGTCACCTCGTCAAACGAGCCGATGGTCACGATGCTTTCCGTGCGGTCGTGAAATTCGTAGGCTTCCCAACCGTGGCTGCGTAATTCTTCGGTAAGAAGATGGGCGTTTTCCGCAGCTTCCACGAGAGGGTTGTCGTCGTTGTTTTTCTTGCGACCCCAAAATGACTTGGTTGTTTCCGCCTGCTGCGCGCTCGTTTGAAGGATCGTCTTTCCGCGGAAGGTTGCAACTTTGATGGAGTATGCGCCGGGGCAATCAAGCAAATTGTGTTCAACCCCTTGGTTCATCTTGGCGACGAAATTGTCGACGCCCTTGGGGACGAAATACTCGCGCGGCAACAGTGGGTTGCGCGTGAGAAAGGCCTGTGCCATCGGTCCTCGTTTGCGCGTTTTCCCAAACTTATCCAGCAGCGCATCCTCGAACTTGCGGACCTTCGCCATGCTCTGGGCCGTCTTGTTCGGATCCACATTGAGCGATTGCGGCTCAAGAGCCTTGATGTACGCGAGAATCTGTTGGGCGTTGGGGTCGTCGATCGACTGATAATCGCCGACCAGCACGGCAATCTCGCGGGCCGACTCGCCGCGACTGTACCGGCGACGCGTGGGGGCACCGTAGTTATCCATGCCTTGCCCGGGATTGCTTTCGCCAAACTTGAAGTCCATCTGATGAACGTAGGCGGCCAGCCGGTGTTGGGTTCGCAACTCGGTCGCAAGGTTGGTGGCTTGTTGTTCGGCACCCTCCCCCGAGAAGGAAGCGGCCACGATGAGCCAAGGCCCATTGTTCTCCGTAAGCTTGAGATCGCCCGCGAACCTCATATCCTGCGGACCTGCGGAACCCGTGGAATGGGAGTTCAATGCGAACCGCTCCGCCGGTGCTGCTGGTGGTTGCGCCGGTCTCGGCTGTTCGGCTTCGCTCTTGGAACCACCGGGCAGGAAGTTCTTCCACAATTGGGCCTGGGCATCTGCCGACCACCCAAGCAATACGCCCGTTGCCACAAGTAGAAACTGAATCGAATGGACAATACGACCGTGGAGAGATTGCATTGAACGCGTCTCGACGTGGAGTGGGAGTCTAGTGCGAAGTGTGCGCCGCCGAGGATGACCGCCAGAAGACGGGGCCACGATAGCGGCGGCGCTTTTTCGACGAATTGGTCGGGGAAACTTAGCAAACGGGTGGGCAAGGGGCCAGAGGGAATGGCCAGGGCCGATCAACTATTCAATTTGGGCAAGTGCATCGGAAACCAACCCGAAGCGACAGCGAGGGAAAGTAAGCTTTTTCCCTTGCTGACGCTTCGGGTTGGTGAGTCCTCACTGACCCGAACTTAAGAAAACTGATTGGCCCAGAGGGAATCGCGAGCGATTTTTTCAATAGATTGCCAGCGACCCCTGGGCCATAAACTGCCAACGGCGTGTAGAATGGGGGGGCGTGGGGAATGCTATCATCGGAATGCCCCTCACAAAATACGATCTTACGAAGTCTGTGGAACTGGAGTTCGAGAATGATTGCCAGCATCTATCGAATTGAAGGCGTGTTTATTCGGGCGGCCATTTGTTTGGGGGCCATTGCGCTCTGTGCCAGCTTGATTTCGACCGTAACGGCCCGAGCTGCCGATGCCCCGGCTGCCACCAAATCGGAAGAGGAAACCAAGCCGACCTCGAAATCGGAGGATACCGCCGAACAGGGCACGAGGCGAAAAAAGCAGGACGACGGCAATCAACAGCCTTCGCCAGACGCCAAGAAACCGGCGACTGAAGCCAAGACAACCTCGAACAGCAATGCGAAAGCAGCCGCCGCTGCCAAACCCGTCGGCAAGCGAGATGCCAAGCACACCGCAGCCTCGAAGCGCGAGAAGGTCGAACAAACCACAAAGCAGGAGAAGCCACCTATAAAGAAGGTGCCGAAGAAAGTTCGTTTGGCAATGTTAACGCTCAAGGACTCGATCCCCGAGAACCTCGGCCAAGAAGGCCCCTTTGGCGAAGTGTTGATGGACCTGCGCGAAACCATCAAGCGGCTCGACAAAGCGGCCAAAGACACCTCGGTCTCTGGGCTTGTGCTGGATATCCAAAGCCCAGATATCGGCCGTGGCAAAATCGCCGAACTGCGCGGCGCGATTGCACGGTTCCGCGCTTCGGGCAAAAAGATTTACGCCATGATGGATTCCGCCATGCCCGCCGACTATCTCGTGGCATGCGCCTGCGATGAAATCGTCATGCCCGAATCGGGCGAGCTCATGCTGCCCGGCATCCACGCGGAAGCCATGTTTTACAAAGGACTCTTGGCCAAGGTGGGCATCGAGGCCGATTTCATCCACATGGGCGATTACAAAGGCGCGGCCGAACCAATGACCCGCGAACGTTTCAGCGAACCCGTTCGAGAGAACATGAACTCGCTGATCGATAGCCTCTACGACGAGATGGTGACGACCATCGTCAAGGATCGGCCGCTCTCGATCGCGCAGGCCAAGGAAGTGATCGATACCGGGCTAATCTCGGCAAAACGGGCAAAAGAACTGAAGCTTATCGATCGGGTAGCCTACGGCGATGAGCTGCGAAAGGGGCTGGCCGAACAATACGAAGCCGAGTCGGTGGCGTTCGTAAAGAACTACGGCAAGAAGGAAGTCGACACCGACTTCTCGGGCCCGATGGGCTTTGTGAAGTTGATGCAGACCATGATGGGCGGGTCCACGAGTGGATCGGCCAACCGCGGGAAGAAGATCGCGGTCGTTTATGCCGTCGGGCCGATCACCACAGGTAAGAGCGAAAGCGACTTGTTCGGCGATCAAACAATGGGCTCGACCACGATCGTCGAGGCGCTTCGCGAGGCCAACCGGGATAACGACGTGGTGGCCATCGTGTTGCGAATCGATAGCCCCGGCGGCTCGGCACTGGCTAGCGACCTGATTTGGCACGAAACGCAAGTAATCGAAAAGCCCATCGTGGCCAGCATGGGCGATGTCGCAGGCAGCGGCGGGTACTACATCGCAATGGGGGCCGACAAAATCATCGCCGCGCCGGGCACCGTGACGGGTTCCATCGGCGTGGTCGGCGGCAAAATGGCGATTACCGGTTTGTACGCCAAGTTGGGTATCACCACCGAAACAATCGAACGCGGAAAAAATAGCGGCTTGTTCTCATCCAGCGGCAAGTTCACCGATTCCCAACGCGCGGCTTTCCGCAAAATGATGGAGGAAACCTACGCCGACTTCACCACGAAGGCGGCCCAGGGCCGCAAGATGCCGGTCGAAAAACTCTGCGAACTTGCCAGAGGCCGCGTGTACTCGGGCCGACAGGCCAAGGAAATCGGCCTCGTCGATGAACTGGGGACCCTCCACGACGCCGTGGTAGAAGCCAAGAAACTCGCCGGCCTCGCCCCCCATGCCGAGGTGCAACTCGAAGTACTGCCCGAACCTACGAATTTCTTCGAATCCCTCTTCGGCAATATGGAGGCGGAACGCGAAGCTCGCTTCATCAACGGCGTGGAAACACTCGCCCCAGAAGTGATCCAACTCACCCGAAAAGCCGCACGACTCCGCAAGGCCTTCGACCGCCCCACCGCCCTCGTCATGCCGTTCGATTTGGATATTCGCTGACCGGTGAAATCAACTAGGCTTTGTCTCAGAACTCCCCTCCCTTTTAGGGAGGGGGTGGGGGAGGGTTCGGGGATCGTTGGATTCTTGGCCTTGCTCGAACCGCTACCCGAACCAGAACCGGTTTTGAGACAAAGCCTAGTATTTGCCCGAAGGATGAAGAAAAGATGGGAGATGATGCATCAAACTATACACGTTTCCTGACGCCTAGTCCTCCTTCATGGGATGAAACAACTTGATTGATAACGCAACACCAAGTGATAACCACCTTTCGGTCGTGAGCCAATACTCGTCGCGCCAAACCGGCATTCGATCATTCACAGATGGCTTGGCAATTGTCGTATTGTGTATCCTCTCGGCTTGCATCTATGGGATTGTTCACGACCAAATTACTGCTCGGGTATGCATTGAGTACTTCACGATAGGACACCCACAAATACTGAAAGTTCCGACGGAGTCTCCAACTCTTCTTGGTTTCGTTTGGGGAATCGTCGCCACCTGGTGGGTCGGCCTCGGGCTAGGCATTCCACTTGCAATAGCCGCATGCTTTGGAGCACGTCCCAAGAAGTCCATCCGTAGTCTCCTATTGCAACTGGGGATGATCTTGACCGTGACAGGTACTCTTGCGGCAATTGCCAGCGTAATTGGTTACGTCGCCGCAAGCAAGAGTTTGGTCTGGCTCTGCGAACCGTTCACCTCACGTGTTCCACCTGCCAAACACCCGACTTTCGTCGCTGCCTTGTTCGCCCACAACACCAGCTATACCGCAGGCTCTATCGCAGGACTATGGCTGATCATTCGAACTTGGCGCTCACGGTAACGAAGGGGCATAAGGAGACATTCTACTTTTCAAATAATGTAGAATGTCCTTTTTCATCGAGACCCAATTTCAAGTGGCCAATGACCACATGACAAATCACCTCTTCCTCCGTGCCTCCGTGTCTCTGTGGTGAATGAATTGTCTGATTGAACCACGGAGCCACGGAGGCACCGAGAATTCAGATCGGTCATTGCAAATCGGTCATTTGTCATTTGGCCATTTCTGAAATGACCCAATTTCAAATGACCAATGACAAATCGACTCTTCCTCCGGGTCCCCAATTCGCTGCACGGACTTCAGTCCGTGCAGCCAGCCCCGCGCGAACCACCTCACGGACTAAAGTCCGTGCCACACCCCCTCGCGCCTGCCCCGCGCTCCGCTCCGCGTCGCGGCTAAACACCCACCCCGCACACCCCATCCGTTCTGGCCCTCGACCCTAGACCCTCGACCCTTCCAGTGGCCAAAAATTCTAGTGGAATCGTGTACCGTATTCTGCTAAGATGCCCCCACGCCTCACCAGCGACCCTCCGCTCTTTGACAATTTATCTATTCCCCGCGCCCCCACATCGGGCACGAGCTCCATGGCGTATCGTGTGCAATCATCCCATTTAGCCCCCGGTCAATGACCGGGGGCCTGGCGAAGCACCCACCCAACGGCAATCACCCACCCCCGCGGTTAAATGTTCGCAACCATTAGCAAAATCATCGGTTATTGCAACAACCCCACCCCGGGGATATGCTGCAATTCCCGCCAAACATGCCCGGTACCCGTCGCAAATAGCGCCGATTATTGCATCCAAAACTACGTTTCCGCACCCGTTGCAATACGCGCAATATTCCCGGCCCACCGAGCAGCCTGCTGAAGAAATCGACGGGCTGCTCAGTGGCATGGATGCCATGTCAAAACAGAGACCCAAGTCGCTGTTTTGCGAGCCGCGAGGAGCCGACCACGCTTCACGCGGTGCCCAGCCGAGCTTGGCGAGGTTGAAAAACGCCAGGATGGCGTCGTCTTTCAACCAACTGCTGGATTAATTAGGCTCTTAACCATCCATCGTGGCTAGATTGGCTGTAAATCGGATCGCTCGGCTCGCGGGGCCTGCTTGCGATATTCCTATCTTGAAAACGCAGCGGTCTTGAAGGCTGTTTGGCAGCGGTTTCGCAGTTGCTTGCAACAGGCTAGAATGGTGCAATGCAGGATTTGTTCGAGCCTGATCCGAAGTACCTTGCTCTTTTAGAATTCGACCATGCCCGGCACTTGTGTAATAGGTTTGCAGTGGGGCGACGAAGCCAAGGGGAAGATCGTCGACCGGTTGACGCGCGAGCACGATTTTGTGGTGCGG